>DJQG01000066.1:0-1659 GCA_002438685.1 Ruminococcaceae bacterium UBA6392
GGTGTAGCCGTTTTTGTAAAGGAAGTTATCGGTGACGATAAACGCTCTCTTCTTGCCCATGATGTTCTTAAGCTCGTCGAGCGCGACGGGCAGGCAGCCCTTCTTGATGTAGACCTTCTCAGGTGCTCTGAACCAAAGCATGTTCTCTCTCCTCTCAGCCACAGTCTTGATGTTGATAAGATGCTTGACGCCGACGTTCTCGCTGACGCTGTTGCCGCCCCATGAGCCGCAGCCGAGGGTGAGAGAGGGCGCAAGCTTGAAGTTGTAAAGATCGCCGATGCCGCCGTGGGAGGATGGGGTGTTGACGAGAATACGGCAGGTCTTCATGCGAGCCGCGAACTCGTCGAGCTTCTCATGCTCGGTTATTTCGTTGAGATATATCGAAGACGTGTGACCGTAGCCGCCGTCTGCAATAAGCTGTTCAGCCTTGTTGAATGCGTCGTGAATGTCCTCTGCCTTGTACATTGCAAGTACGGGGGAGAGTTTCTCGTGAGCTAACTCCTCAGAGAGGTCGACGCTCTCGACTTCGCCGATAAGTATCTTTGTGCCCTCGGGAACGGTTACTCCCGCAAGCTCTGCGATTCTGAAAGCCGACTGACCGACTATCTTGGCGTTGAGTGCGCCGTTTATAAGAATGGTCTTTCTGACCTTCTCGGTCTCCTCGGGATCAAGGAAGTAGCATCCGCGAGCCGCAAACTCTGTCTTGACTGCGTCATAGACATTCTGATGAACTATAACGGACTGCTCGGATGCGCAGATCATGCCGTTGTCGAATGTCTTGGAGTGGATTATCGAGTTGACTGCGAGGACGATGTCCGCGGTGTCGTCGATTATAGCGGGTGTGTTGCCGGCGCCGACGCCGACTGCGGGCTTGCCGGAGGAGTATGCCGCCTTGACCATTCCGGGACCGCCGGTAGCGAGGATTATATCCGCCTCTTTCATGACGAGGTTCGTCATCTCAAGACTCGGAGTATCAATCCACTCAATGATGCCTTCGGGTGCGCCTGCCTTAACTGCCGCGTCGAGAACTACCTTTGCGGCCGCCGCGGTTGACTTCTTGGCGCGGGGATGGGGGCTGATAATGATAGCGTTTCTGGTCTTGAGAGCAAGCAGGCACTTGAATATAGCGGTGGAAGTCGGGTTGGTCGTGGGTATGACCGCCGCGATAACGCCGACGGGCTCGGCAATCTTCTTTATGCCGTATGCCTTGTCCTCTTCAATTATACCACAGGTTTTTGTGTTTTTGTAGGCATTGTAAATATATTCTGCCGCGTAGTTGTTCTTTATGACCTTGTCTTCAACAACACCCATGCCTGTCTCTTCAACTGCCATCTTTGCAAGCGGTATTCTCGCCTTGTTCGCGGCGGAAGCGGCGGCGAGGAAGATTTTGTCTACCTGCTCCTGGGTGTAAGTTGAAAACTTCTTCTCTGCCTCTTTGAGCGAAGCGAGAGCTGATTCAAGTGTTTCAACGCTGTTGATGATTTTTCTTTCGTTGTTCATGATTTTTATCCCCCTAAACGGTTTACTGTTTTATCTGTGTTTTCAGGTGTGCGAGCGAGAGAGCCATGTTTTCATATTGGATCGCTACGCCATCGGGTGCGGTGAGTTTGCACGGTGCAAAGCTCATTATGGCTTTTATGCCGCTTTGACAGAGCTTGT
>DJQG01000066.1:1754-3917 GCA_002438685.1 Ruminococcaceae bacterium UBA6392
ATCGGCTTTCCGCTTGCGTTATTCTGCGAAACATCCGTGTCGAACGCCGCGAGAATGTCAAGCCCGTAGTCGGAAAATCCGCTGTAGTCGAGCAGCGCTCTTCCGAGCTTTCCCGCGCCGACTATCACCGTTTTGCCATTGCGGCTGTCAATGAGGCTTTCAAGGCTCTCTTTGAGGTCGGATACGGTGTAACCTATCCTCGGCTTGCCGGAGCCGCATATCGCTCCGAGATCCTTTCGAACCTGAACCTCGCCGAAGCCCAATGCCTTTGCTATCGCTGTCGCCGAGACCGTTTCGACATCTTGCGGCAGACTCTCAAGAAATTTGAGATAAACAGGGATGCGTCCCAGAGCGGCTCTGGACACGTCCGTAGTTTTCATGCTGCACCTCCCGAAAAGTAGTAGTCTGACTTCTGACCAATACTATTCTATCGCATAACGGGGCAAAAGGGAATTACGACTTTTATATATCGATATTATTGATATCGATATACCTTTACCTTTTTTCGGCATAGTTTACAGATAGTGGGGGATATTCAGTTTTTTTATGGTGCTATTAACCTGAAACGAACTCTTTTTTGATGTTTCCGCCGAGATCTTTCCAGACAAATTTTTTATTTTCGAGCGTCATGTAGCCGTGATGGCTGTTCTCTTTCGGTATCGAAACCGAGCCGGGGTTCATATATGTATAATCTTCATGCTCAACACACTTCGGAACATGCGTGTGCCCATGCAGGAGAATATCGCCTTTCTTTATCGGCGGAAGATTATTTTCATTGTATATGTGTCCGTGCGTTGCGTAAATAATACTGTTCCCGAGGTCTATTATCGCATAGTCGGCAAGAACCGGGAATTTCAACACCATCTGGTCTACTTCAGCTTCGCAGTTTCCGCGCACGCAGAGAATTTCATCTTTCATCGCGTTGAGCATCTCAATGACCTCTTTGGGCGCGTAGCCCTCCGGCAGGTCGTTTCGCGGACCGTGATAGAGTATATCGCCGAGCAGAAGCATGCGGTCGGCGTTCTCGGCTTTATATCTTTCAAGCATCTTGCGGCAGTAGTACGCGCTGCCGTGAATGTCGGATGCTATAAACCATTTCATTTTATATTTTCTCCTTTATCCGAAAGTCTTTCGCTTCGCTTTGACAAGCTGCTCTATAAACATATTGTCAAGCTCGGTCAGCTCATAATCCTTGCGGTGAACCAGCACATCTTTATACTTGCGTGCGTTCTCCGGGCAGACGCGCTGGATGAGTCCGTATCTGTCGAGCAGCTCCTGCGGAATGGGGGAGACCCACATAAAAGTGTCGGGATTGCGCGAGAGCAGCTCAAACTGGCTCGCCCTCTCGAACACGAATATGCGCCTTTGCGAATTGTCGGGAAGCTCTTCTTTTTTGACTTCGGACAGCGGCAAGGACGGCACATACGGATCGGCGTGCGCTATCTCGATGCGGTCGCGAAGATCGTCGAAGGTGATGTTCCTTTTCTCTGCGAGCGGGCTGTCCTTGCTCATGAGCAGAACATATTGAAACTCGGTTATAAGCTCGTAGTTGAGTCCCTTTTCATCGAATGTTGATTTGTAATATTTGTCGTAGCTCTCGGCGTAGCGGATTATGCAGAGCTTGTATTCATCCTGGAGAATGTTCTTCATCGAGCGCATGGAGTTGGTCTCTTTGTAGAATATCTCAACCGGCGTGTCCTTGTCGAGAAGCTTCGAAAACTCGGCGAATGCGTCGGTCACATAGCTCGCCCTCGGCACGGATATAGAGAATTTCTTTTTCTCGGTCGTACCCTTGCTGAACACCTCTTCGATAGCGTCGACCTGACGGAGTATCGAGCGGGCGTAGCGCACGAAAACTTCGCCGTCCGGCGTCAGCACCATTCCCTTTGCGCTTCGGTCGAATATGGTGACTCCGAGGCTCGCTTCGAGCTCTTTTATCGCTCTGCTGAGGTTTGGCTGGCTGACATAGAGCTTCTCGGAAGCTTTGTTTATTGATCCAGTCTCAGCCACTTCAACTGCGTATTTCAGATGAACAAGATTCATGCTGTGTCCTCCTGTGGATTGCGCCGATAAGATGGGCGGTTGAATGCAACACTATATATGTAAATATAATACCACATATAAGCCGCAAAATCTACAACATTATAATAGCTCAGCCGCAAG
>DJQG01000117.1:0-1526 GCA_002438685.1 Ruminococcaceae bacterium UBA6392
CTTCGCAAGCCGTTCCCTCGCCTTTCCCAGATAGACTTCGAACACTGCGGCGCGGCTATGGAAAGCTTGATTATAAAAATTATTTGAGTCGCTTGTTTTTACTTTTCCATAGCTCGAGCGATAGCAAATCCCAATTTGCCGAACGGATAAACACCTCACTTTTATACCCCTTGCAATAGCATAAAACCGACCCATGAACCACAGGTCGGTTTAACTGTTTTATGTTCCGCTAAACGCAGCAGTCCTTTTAAATTAATTCGCCTGGTCGAGCTCGCCGGGGAATATATCATCGTCGAGGATATATTTTTCATAGTTCTCGTTCTGCCAGACCTTGACATAGTCGACCATGAACTCGCTCGAAGATTTGTGGCTGAACTGACCTATTTTCTGTCCATGTGGTCCCCAGCCGTCGCCTGCGTCGATCTCTACAGTAAGGCGTAAAAATTCGCGAACTTTCGACACACCGCCGCCCATCGAAGCCCATGTCGGCTCGCCGTCTATATAGAAAACATAGTATTCAGGCGTCCACTTGAGCGCGTATGTGTGATAGCCGTCATAGAGATCCTGCTTGAGCTCGGTTATCTTCGTGTCGGAATCGGAATACTTGCCGTAGCCGTTCCAGATAAGGGCGTGACCCATGCGGCTCTTGCGGTTCCTGCGGAACGCGCTCTCGAACACGTCTATTTCCGTGCCGTCGAGTCCCGCATTTGATATTTTTCTCATGTTCGGGGACTGGAGCCAGAACGCCGACCAGAGTCCATTTGCGTTCGGGAACTTTGCCCTGACCTCGAAATAGCCGAAAGCCTGCGAGAACAGCAGCTCGTCATTCGTACCCTTGTTATTGTTGTTGTCGCCGATTATTCTGCGCGTCTCAATGCCGCCGGTGAATCTACCGGCCTTCGGGCAGCTGCCAGAGCAGACATGATTATTCTGATACTCTGCATGGACTATCAGATTCGAGTCTTTGACCTCGACCATCTCCGGGCACCACCAGCAGGCATATTCAGGATGCTTGCTCTTGTTCGACTCCCAGCGTATGGCATGGGGTGAAGTAGTCCAGATCTCCTTTGAGCCGCTGTATCGCTCGCCGAAGTCTATATTCTGATTGAGTCCGACGCCGTTAAAATCGTCCTCGAATACTTTGTACCAACCGTTTTCGCCGAGGGTCGGCACGGATGTGTCAAAATCGGACAAGCCATCATCTCCGTCTCCGCCGACAGCGCATCCGAGCATCACGGCGACCGCCGCGAGTGCAATACCCGCTGTCAGAATTTTCTTTTTATTCATTGCCTTCCTCCTGTATTTTCAGAGCGCATCGCTCCGTATTCCTCATTTATCCACGGACAAAAGACCGTACTTCTCAGTTATTTCGCCGTAGTTGTTCTCAAATTTTACCGCGCTCATGCCTACTTTTTCCGCCCCGCGAACATTCTCCTCGCGGTCGTCTATGAACAGGCACTCGTCGGCTCCGAGCCCGTATTTGCCGAGGATATATTCATATATCCCGCTCTCCGGCTTTATTATAT
>DJQG01000117.1:1626-5216 GCA_002438685.1 Ruminococcaceae bacterium UBA6392
TAAAAGCGCCCGCTCGCGTTTGAGAGGACATATATGTTCTTCCCGCTCTCCCGCATCGCGCGGCAGAACTCCGGCGCACCGTCAATCCTGTTGAGAAAATCCGGCCAGTGCCGCTCGCACTCTTCGAGCGCGGCGTGATATTTTTCCGGCACGCGCGCTTTCGCCGCGGCGAGCATCTCAGCGTCGGTTATATTTCCCCTGTCGCCCTCGAGCCAAATTTCACTCTCGAACAGCTCGCGGCGGATAATCTTCTTCGACTCATCATCCGGGCAGAGCGCGTCAAGCGGGCGGTTGACATCGTATTCAATGAGCACGTTGCCCATATCAAGAATTATGTTTTTTATCATTTTGTTCTCCGTATCAAAAACGCCGCCGACCCGTTTGAAAATCAGACAGGCGGCGGCTCTTCGTCTCTTATTTCGTCATGAAAAGGATACCCGTGCATCCCGGTCCGCAGTGGCTCGCTATGGTGCATCCGGCGCGTCCGCGGAGCACTTCTTTGAACGGAAGAATGCTCAGGATCTTGTCGATAAGCTCCTTTTCGTCCGCGTCGCTGATGCTCGACGAGGTGATGAAGATGCGTGAGAGATCGGCGTCATCCTTGTGGGCGTTGAGCTCATCCTCGATATACTTTTTCTTGACATCGAGTATTTTGCCGCGATATTTTCTCGCAACGCCGAGCTTGCCCTCGCTCATCTCGATGCAGGGACGGATGGAGAGCAGATTCGCGCCGAGCGCGGCGACGGTCGAGCAGCGGCCGCCCTTCTTCATATATTCGAGCTTTTCAAGCACGAAGCTCGTGCAGGTCTTTTTGTTGAAATCGACTGCGGCTGCGGCGATCTCATCCGCGCTCTCACCCTCGTCGCGCATCTCGCAGGCTTTTATGACCTGGAGCGCGATACCGGAGCTCAGATGCAGCGAGTCTATAATATGCACGCCGTCCATACCCTCGGCGGCAATCATAGCGTTCTGATGGGTCGAGGATATTCCGGAGCTCAGCGAGAAATGAACGACCTCTTTACCCGCATCGACAAAGGACTTGAAGAAAGTCTCGTAATCGCCTATCGGAATAGCCGAAGTCGTGGGCAGCTCGCCCGTCTCGTCATAGTGCCTGAAAATGTCGGGAGTCGTTATATCGATTCCGTCGCGGTATGACTTATCTCCGAGATTAACATACAGCGGCAGGACATGTATATCATATCTTGTTTCAAGTTCTGCGCTCAGATCCGCAGGGCTGTCCGTGGTGATAACTACTTTACTGTTCATAGAACTTCTCCTTATACTCAGTGTAATCGGATTATATCATATCCGAGGTCAAATATCAACTTGTGTTGCAGAATAAAATATATTATAATGTGCAAAGCAACGGAGGGATCGGCATGATGAGAGAGGCAGGGCGGCGGCTGCTCGGAATAGGCGCACGCGCCCGTTTTGCGACATATTCGCTGTTTGGAAATAAATCAAACAGCGATTCAAATTTCACCCTGGGAGCAGAAAAATATATTCTCAAAAGCCCCGACGGCGCGCTCGAGGTGACCGTATCGGGCGGCAGTCTCACATATTCGGCGACGGTCGGCGGAACTACCGTAATCGAGCCGTCGAAGATAGGTCTGCTCATTCAGGGCGGCAAAAATATTGGCGAAAATGTCACACTCGGCGAGCCGAAAATCGAGTCCTGCAAAGAGACTTACCGCGACCTCGACACCGAGACGGATATCACCGACAGGCACATGAATTATATTATCCCCGTGCGCACGAAAAAAATTATATACTCGTTCGAAGTACGCATATGGAACGACGGCTTCGGATTCCGCCTGCTCTTCGGCGAAGATACGGGGCTGCTTATCACCGACGAGCTGACTCGGTTCAACGTGCCCGGCGGCACCGTTTGCAGATATCAGACCGACCTCAAGAAGATGCAGGGCAAGACGCTGACGCAAAAGACATCGGAGCTTTCGCAAAGCGAAGTTTTTTCATGCATGACCGCGTTCGAGTTTCCCGGAAAAAGCATATATATAATGATAACCGAATCGGATATTGAGAACTACCCCGGCATGGCTCTGCGCTCGCTCGGCGCGGGCAGATTCAAAACGGAGCTATGGGACACGGACAAGTTCTTTATAAAAGGCGGGAAAACCCCGTGGCGCATAGTCACCGTGTGCCGCTCGCTCGAGGAGCTCATACACTGCCGTGTTATA
Source organism: Ruminococcaceae bacterium UBA6392 (assembly GCA_002438685.1). Classification (GTDB taxonomy): domain Bacteria; phylum Bacillota; class Clostridia; order Oscillospirales; family Acutalibacteraceae; genus CAG-177. Next base: position 3,825 of record DJQG01000117.1, read on the forward strand.
ACCCACGCCGCCGCGCCCGTAAATGACAAAGTATACGAAAACGCCGACTGGATACGCCCGGGCAAGAGCGCGTGGTCGTATTTTATAGACGAAGAGCACAGCCGCCGATTTGAAAAGATAATGGAATTCAACGCCCTCGCGCAGGAGGCGGGATATGAATACAACCTCGCGGACAACGGCTGGCGCGGCTGGGCAAAGACGGAGCGCGGCGCATTCAAAAAGGTCAAAGAGCTCGTTGACGACGCAGAAAAACGTTCGGTCGGGATATGGCTCTGGCAGTCCGCCATGGACAAGGTGTGGTTCACTCCCTATAGGCGCAGGTTCTTCAAAAAATGTGAAAAGCTCGGGATAAAGGGCATAAAGCTCGACCACATCGAGAGCGAGACTCAGTTCATGACCGAATTTTACCGCCGATTCACACGCGAGGCGGCAGAGCACAAGCTCATGGTTATATACCACAATCCGCAGAAACCGACGGGGCTGCGCCGCACGTTCCCGAATGTGATGAGCATGGAGGCGATACGCGGGCTCCAATGCAAGGCGGACGCGGACAACGACACGATTCTTCCATTTACAAGGATGCTCGGCGGCAACGCGGATTATACGCCGCTGTGCTTCTCCGTGCCGAGATGCCTGAACGAAGTCAGCATCTGCCACATGCTCGCCTCGGCTGTAATATATAACTCGGCGTTTTTCACAGTCAGCGAAGATCCGTCAATTCTCAAAGCGCACGGGCTCGACTCGTTCGTCTCTCCCCTGCCTGTAATTTGGAACGAGACTCACGTTCTCCCCGGCAGCAAGATAGGCGAGATTGTAATCTTCGCGCGACGCAGCGAGAACAAATGGTACGCCGCCATATTTAACAGATCTCACAGTGAGCGGAAGATCAATTTGCCGTTCTCGTTTTTAAAAGACGGCGCGAAATACGAAGCCGAGATATGCACGGACAATCTTACGGATCAGCGCGGGTATAACAAAGTGAAGATAACCGTCACGAGCTCCGACAGCGCGGATATATCAATGCGCCCCTCCGGCGGATTTGCCGCAGTGTTCAGGGAGATATAAATTCCGTTTGCGGATTGCCGCAAGGCTATTGAACAAGCAATACAAATCCATCGAATAAACTTAAGATTTTCTTCTGTGCGCTGAACTCGACTATGGGTACAGACAAAAAAGCCAGACTGCTTTTGCATGAAGTGATAAAATAATGGTAGACACGAAAGTGCCTACCATTATTTCAGACTGTCGAAAAAGTCCAGCAAGAGCTGAGCTTTTATTGAAATATGTGGTAAAATAAAAGCGGTTATAAAAGTGATATCTATGGGCTTGAAGTATCAGACAGCCTTGTGAGCCGAATCACGGATAAAATACTTCCTGTTGTGAAAGAATGGC
>DJQG01000062.1:0-507 GCA_002438685.1 Ruminococcaceae bacterium UBA6392
CGGTGAGCGTGGTCGCGTCCGCTATGGCGAACGGAACATCGAGTATCTTCGCGAGGGTCTGCGCAAGCATCGTCTTGCCCACACCCGTGGGTCCGAGAAGAATGATATTGCTCTTCTGGATCTCAACATCGCTGTTCTTCGCGCTGTTTATTCTCTTATAGTGGTTATAGACCGCGACGCTCAGCGTTTTCTTCGCCTCGTCCTGACCTATAACATACTCGTCGAGCTTCTCTTTGATCTCATGGGGCTTTGGGAGCGGCTTATCGCTCGTGCGCTGACCGCCCTTACGGCGGGAACGCTTTTCGTCCGCCTCAATTATATTGAGGCACTGCTCCACACACTCGTTGCAGATATATACCCCCGGACCGGCGATAAGCTTCTCGACCTGATCCTGTGTTTTCTGGCAGAAAGAACAGCGGACTGTCCTTTCCTTCTTATCATCATCACGCGGCATAACAGCCCTCCGGATTTATCTGTTGTAAATTATTTTATCTGCAAGTCCGTATT
>DJQG01000062.1:531-9274 GCA_002438685.1 Ruminococcaceae bacterium UBA6392
TGAGGAAATTGTCGCGCTCGGTCTCGCGCTCAACAAACTCAATCGGTTTGCCCATATTCTCAGCTAAAATTCTGTTGAGTCTCTCTCTGGTCTTGAGGATATGATCCGCGGCGATCTTTATCTCCGTCGCCTGACCCTGAGCTCCGCCGAGAGGCTGGTGGATCATAACTTCACTGTTGGGCAGCACAAGGCGTTTGCCCTTTGCGCCCGCGGCAAACAGGAACGCGCCCATCGATGCCGCTATGCCCATGCAGATGGTCGAAACATCGCACTTTATGAACTGCATGGTGTCGTATATCGCGAAGCCTGCGGTAACTGAACCGCCGGGGCTGTTGATATAAAGGCTGATATCTTTTTCGGCGTCCTGACCCTCAAGGAAGAGAAGCTGCGCAACCACTACGCTCGCCGTTGCGTCGTTTATCTCGTCGGAGAGGACGATTATTCTGTCGCTGAGCAGGCGGGAATAGATATCGTATGAGCGCTCGCCTCTGCTGGTCTGTTCGATAACGTAAGGTACTAATGCCATTACTTTTTCCTCCTTTGTTGTCCGATGCAGGTGCCGTATGCTTGCGCCCGCCCAGCGAAAAAGCCGGACGGGAGCAGTACGGATTAATTATAGTATCGTTTAACGAAGATTATTCAGCGTCTTCTGCTTTCTTCTTCGCGGGAGCCTTCTTTTCGGGCTTCTTCTCGGCAGCCTCGGCATCGTCGGCCTTCTTTGCGGCAGTCTTCTTCGCCGCGGGCTTTTTGGCGGGAGCCTTCTTCTCGGCTTCGCCCTCGTCCTTCTTTGCAGCGGCTTTCTTCGCGGGAGCCTTCTTCGCCGCGGGCTTCTTCTCGGCAGCCTCAGTGTCGTCGGTCTTCTTCGCGGCGGCTTTCTTTGCCGGAGCCTTCTTGGCCGGAGCCTTCTTGCCGGGCTTGAGAGCCTTTGCGTTGTCAACGACGAACTTGACAACCTTCTCCTTGAGCAGATCAGCCTTGAGCAGATCCTCGGCTATAAGGCTCTTGATCTTCTCAACTTCCATGCCGTACATCTCGGCGAGCTTCTTGAACTCCTCCTCGATATCCTCGGCGCTGACTTCGATCTTCTCGTCCTCCGCTATCTTGTCGAGAGCAAGACCGAGCTTGACCTGAGAAACAGCCTGCTCGCGCATTGACTTCTCGAAAGCTTCCTTGTCGGTGCCCATGTATGAAAGATAGGTGTCAACATCGATGCCCTGCTGAGCGAGTCTCTGAGCGAAGTTGTTGATGTTCTCCTCCTTCTGGGTGTCGAACATGACTTCGGGAATCTCAGCCTCGACATTGGCAACGAGCTCTTCCATGAGCTTTGCCTCGAACTCCTTCTCGGCATCGGACTGTCTGTGCTCAAGCATATCAGCCTCGACGCCCTTCTTGAGCTCGTCGACGTTATCGTAATCAAGATCCTTCGCGAACTCATCGTCAAGCTCGGGAAGCTCCTTGACCTTTATCTCGTGAAGAGTGACCTTGAAAGTGGCATCCTTGCCCGCAAGCTCGGGAGTGTACTCATCGGGGAACTTGACGTTGACGTCGAAGCTCTCGCCTGCGTTGTGACCGATGACCTGATCCTCAAAGCCGGGGATGAACTGACCCGAACCGAGCTCAAGCTCATAGTTGGAGCCCTTGCCGCCCTCAAAAGCCTTGCCGTCGACAAAGCCCTCGAAGTCGATGACTGCGATGTCGCCCTTGGCGGCTGCGCGATCCTCAACGGTGATGGTTCTTGCGTTGCGCTCTCTCATAGCCTCGATGCGTGCGTCAACCTCTTCGGGGGTGACGGCAGCTTCAGCCTTCTCGGCCTCGAGACCCTTGTAAGCCTTGACCTTGATATCCTCGGGCTTGACGGTGACTTTCATCTCGAAGAGAACGCCGTCCTCGCCGATCGACTTAACATTGACGTCCTTCGGGCTGTCAACAGGCTCGATGCCCGCTTCCTTGTAAGCGTCGGAAACAGCCTCGGGGAAAGCTATCTCAAGTGCATCTTCATAGAAGACATCCTTGCCGTAAAATCTCTCGATCATGGCAAGAGGAGCTTTGCCCTTGCGGAAACCGGGAAGAGCTATTTTGCTCTTGGCCTTGTTATAAGCCTTGAGAACAGCAGCCTTGAACGGCTCTGCGCCGATCTCGATCTCCAGCGTATAGACGTTGGTGTCCGTTTTGTTTGATGATTTTAAACTCATTCGTTTTTCCTCCCATTATACAGGTAACTCTAAGATTATAGCAGAGATATGTTAAAATTTCTACACTATTTTTCAGATTTTCTGCCAAAACAGGGATTTTTTCTTCGTTTTAGCCGCAAAATCCGCCGCCGGGCAGAAATTACGGCTGTTTTTCAATAAGTTTGGGCAAAAATTCGAGGTGATCGCCGGAGATAAGAGAAAACTTTATCCCGTCGCGCTCGCCCTCGAAAGCGCTTTTTGTTGCAAAAGAATGGAGATGCCCGTAGAAGCACCGTTTTATTTTGTACTCGACGAGGACATCATATATTTCGGGGCATATTCTATCCTGCGTTATCGGCGGATAGTGGAGAAAAACGACCGGCTCGCCGCCGAGCGCGATTCCGCTTTCTATCGATGTGCGGAGCCGTCCCGCCTCGCGCAGAAGAACTTTTTTGTCCGCATCCTCCTCAGCGTCGAAGAACCAGCCGCGCGTGCCGCAGACGGAGATATTGCCGACGGACACCGCGCTGTTGTGAACTATAGAGAGCGTTTCAAAGCCCTTTTCTTTGAAAAAATTTTCCATTTTCCTAGCGGTGTTCCACCAGTAGTCGTGATTGCCCTTCATGAGTATTTTTTTGCCGGGGAGCGAGTCGAGAAAAGCAAAATCTTTCTGAGCGCCCTCGAGCGACATCGCCCACGACACATCGCCGGGGATAACTACGGTGTCGCCGCCCGAGACAACAGCCCGCCAATTTTTTTCGAGGCGCTGCACATAGTCGCTCCAGCCGTTGAATATATCCATAGGCTTGTCCGCGGACAGGGAAAGATGCGTATCCGCAATTGCAAAAAGTGACATCGTGCTCTCCTTTTCTTTTTAATAATCGGGCTTTGAGCCGGGCAAAATACTTTCAGCGGCATGAGCCGCAAAAACATTCGGAGGTAATCGAAAATGGATAAGGTCATCAAGGATATCCGCTGCAACGCCTGCAACTGCGTCCATCACGCGGACGATTACAAGTGCACCGCAGGTCACATCGAAATAGGCAACACGAGCGCCTGCTCATGCCAGGACACGCTGTGCGCCACCTTTGAGCTCGACAACTCGAAGAAGCACTGCGGCTGCTGAACACGGGGAACGCCCCGCGTCATATACCGAGCAGTCTGAAAACAGCCTTCTCCATGCTGTCCCTGTCGCAGACGTCCCTGAATCTCACGGGCTTGTCCCTGAGATCGGCGAGCTGCGGGGGGCAGCTTGTCTTTGTCACGCGGGCAAGCTCGCCGACCATGCTGAACTCGTCAAGTCCCTCGGATGCGCCGGGTTCGACGGCATCGAGCACGCTGCGGCTGAACTTGAACGGGTTTGCGGTCGAGTCGATAACGGTGGGAGTCTTGTCCCCCGTTTTTTCCGCATATTTTTCATAGACATTGATGCCGACAGCCGTGTGCGTGTCGCACAGATAGCCGTAGTCTTCAAATGTCTTTTTAATCGTATCTTTCGTGCCCTCATCGTCGCAGCAGCCGGCGCAGAAAACGGAGTTTATCGCGCTCATTACATTTTCGGGCATGGTGTACTTGCCCTTCTGCATGAGGTCGCCCATCATCTCGCGCACGAACTCATCGGAATAGCCGCTCGCAATGAAGAGCAGACGCTCGAGGTTGCTCGAAATGAGAATATCCATCGACGGCGACGAGGTCGTATAGAAGCTGCGGTTGATGTCGTAAACGCCAGTGTCGAAGAAATCGGTGAGCACACGGTTTTTGTTCGACGCGCAGATAAGGCGGTCAACCGGTAGACCCATCTCGCGCGCATAGTAGGCGGCGAGGATATTGCCGAAGTTCCCAGTCGGGACGACAAAGTTAATCTTGTCGCCCGCCTTGATTCTGCCGTTTCTTATCATGTCGCAGTAGGCGGAGAAATAATAGACGATCTGCGGCACGAGGCGACCCCAGTTGATGGAGTTCGCGGAGGAGAAAGCCATGCCGTGCTCGGCGAGCTTCTTGCCTATCTCTTTATCGGTGAATATCGTCTTGACTCCGGTCTGTGCGTCGTCAAAGTTGCCCTTTATCGCGCAGACGGCAACATTCGAGCCCTCCTGCGTGGTCATCTGGAGCTTCTGCATGGGGCTGACTCCCTCGTCGGGATAGAACACGAGAATCTTCGTGCCCTCAACATCCTTGAAACCCTCAAGAGCCGCCTTGCCCGTGTCGCCCGAGGTGGCGACAAGAATAACGGTCTCGCGCGTTCCGACTGCCTTTTTGACCGAGACGGTCATAAGCCTCGGGAGCATCTGGAGCGCCATATCTTTGAAAGCGCAGGTGGGACCGCGCCAGAGTTCAAGAATCTCTTCGCCCGCTTTAAGCTCGTGTATCGGAGCGATATCCTCGGAGGAGAACTTGTTGTCGCCGTATGCGCCCTCGACACAGTAGGCAAGCTCCTCGGCGGTGAAATCGGTAAGATACAGGCTGAGCACGCGCTTTGCACGCTCAATATAGGACATATTCGCCATGGCGGCGATATCGTCAAGGCTCACCTTCGGAATCTCAACGGGAACAAACAGTCCGCCATCGGCAGAGATGCCCTGAGCTATAGCCCAGGATGAGCTGACGTCTACATTTTTATCTCTTGTACTTGTGTATCGCATAGAGACCATCCTTCGCGTTAAATTACATTTTATTATAGCATAACGCGCCTTGGTTGTAAAACCTTTTCAAAGAAGTGCGCGGCGTTTTCAAAAAATATTTTGCGGCATATCTCCTCGGGTATGCCGTTTTCTTCGAGATAGACGCAGATGCTCGGCACTTTCTCCATTCCGCGAAGCTCGGGCGATATCCTGCACCCGTCGTAATCCGAGCCTATGCTCAGAACATTTTCCGCGCCGAGGGAGAGCATATGCTCGGTGTGGCGCAGCAGCTCTTCCCTGCCGCCGTTTCCGCCGAGGAAGCGGTCATAGAAATTGAGTCCTATGAGTCCGCCGCGCTCGATAATAATTTTTATCTGGTCGTCGGTAAGCGATCTCAGTTCATTGTGGACGGCGCGCGCGTCCGAATGACTCGCGATAAACGGCGCGTCGGTGAACTCGCAGAGATCATAGAAGCCCCTGTCGCTCAGGTGCGACACATCGGTGACTATTCCGAGCTCTTCCATTTTCGCGACCAGCTCTCTGCCCCAATCGCTCAGCCCGCTCCCATCCTGCCAGCCGCCGGCGGCGCGGTTTTTCGCGTTCCAAGTGAGGGTTATGAGCCGCAGTCCGCGCTCATAGAGCTTTTCGAGCCGCTCAAGGCTGCCGACTCCGCGCGAGCTCTCCATCGCGAGCATGACTCCGCGCGAATGTCCGCGGACATCCTCCGCCGACAGAATCGGGAAGAAATCCCCCTTCTTTTTAAGCTCGCTCCAATAGAAATCACACGCCGAATCAAAATATGACTCGACGAGAGAATCGTCCATGCTGTCGGGAACAAAGACGGCGAAAACCTGGTTCCACCGCCCGAAGATTTTTCCGCGCTCAAAATCTATGTCGCGTTTATTTTTCAAAAGGCTGTCTCCGTCGTCCATGCACTCGGTAAGAGTATCGCAGTGCAGATCGAAAAAATCCATAAAATCACCCATAGAATAATATTTGCGCCGATGCCGAATATTACTCAGAAACTGCTGTCAAACGCATTTTCTATATATTCGCAGGAAATCGGCTCGTTCTCCTTTCCGAGAGTAACCTCCGCCACATCGAAGCGCGGCTGAAGATCGTAGTTATTTTTCTGCATAAAAAGCGAAGCGGTCTCGATTATCCTCTCCTGCTTTGCGCCGCCGACCGCCTCGCGCCCCGGGGCTATCGCGCCGGGCGAGCGGGTCTTAACCTCAGTGAACACCAAAAAGCCGTCCTTTTTCGCGATTATATCTATCTCGCCGAGGCGGCAGCGGTAGTTCGCGGTTATTATCTCATAGCCGTTTTCGCGCATGAAGCGCGCGGCATATATCTCGCCCCAGAGTCCGGGCTTTTCCTTTTCGCTGAGCATATTACCACCCCTCCGGCAGTTTCTTCAAAAATGTCTTTCTGTGGACGGGAGATATACCGAATTCGCGTATTTTTTCATAGTGCAGCTTCGTGCCGTAGCCCTTGTGCTTTTTGAAGCAGTATTCCGGATACTGCTCGTCGAGATAGAGCATATATCTGTCCCTGCTGACCTTCGCCATTATCGACGCTGCGGCTATTGACGCGCTCAGTGAGTCGCCTTTTACAATAGCCTTTGACGGCACGGGCAGACCCGGCAGGCGGTTGCCATCCACAAACGCCGCCTGAGGACGCTCGGGCAGAGCCTCGAACGCGCGGCGCATGGCAAGAAAAGTTGCGTTGAGAATGTTCATCTCGTCGATTTCTTCAACGCTCGCGCTCGCAACGGCATAGACGGCGTGCTCCTTTATCTCGTCAAAGAGCAGGTCGCGCTTTTTTTCGCTGAGCTTTTTTGAATCGTTCAAGCCCTCGATAATATAATCTTTGGGCAGTATCACGGCGGCGGCAAAGACAGAACCCGCAAGAGGTCCTCGCCCCGCCTCGTCTATTCCGCAGACGCACTCGAAGCCGTGCTCCGCGGCGGTTCTCTCATAATAATAGCGGTCTATCTCTTCAGCCATCTCAGTCCTCCAAAAATTCGTCGCTGACGACATCGTGGAGCAGCGAGTTGAGATAATTGAGGCTGAACGACGGCGTTGTCGAGCGCACTCCGTGGCGCGACGCGAGCGCATCGGTGTAGTCCGCGAGGTTATACACCCTGACATTTGAGAAGCCCGAGTCATAGTGGGTAACAGTACCCGTAAACTTCGCCTTTGTGACCTCGGTCGTGTTCTTCTGATAGTCCTTTGTGACGGTTATATGCATCATGCCGCCGAGCATTCTCGGTCCCCTGTCCTGCGCGGAAATAAAATTGCCGAGCGAATAGATAACGAGAACTTTTCTGCCGTCCGCGGCGGTTATGTATTCAACAGGCTGAATGACATGGGGATGAGTGCCGATGATTATATCCGCGCACCAGTCGGCGAGCTTCTGCGCAAGCTCATGCTGACGATCCGTCGGCGTGTGGGTATATTCCTCGCCCCAGTGGACGTTGACTATCGTCATGTCGCTTATCTCGGACGCCGCCTTGACGCGCTTCTCTATCCTGTCCTCGTCCGCGCCGAGCATGAGTATCGTCTTGCTGCCCTCGGGCAGGCTCAGTCCGTTTGTGGGCTCGGTCAACCCGACATAGGCGAAATTGATACCCTTGACCGTATTTGTCGGTATGGTCTTGTAGTCCTCTTCGTCGAGATAAGCCCCGCAGAAGACAACATTCTTGCTCTTCCAGAACTTTATGGCGTTTCTCAGCCCGCTCTCGCCCTTGTCGAGCGAGTGGTTGTTCGCGATATTAAACACATCGAAGCCTATCTTCACCATCTCATCGCCAAGCTCGGTCGGAGAGTTGAAGCAGGGATATGTGCTCGGTGCTTTCTCGGGGTCGATTATCGTCTCCTGATTGATTATGCTTATATCAGCCGCCGCAACGGTAGAAGCGACATTTTTATAGGCATATGTGAAGTCGTAGCCGCCGGTCGCCGAGCGGGCATGCGCCTGATTGTATATGACCCCGTGAATAAGATTATCGCCCACGGCAAGGATATTCACGCTGACGGGCTCGCGGGTGTCGGCAGTAGTGCTCTGCGAATCGTTGCTCTCCGCCTCGCCGCCTGCGGGCACTGCCTTTTGGCAGGCGCAAAGCATGAGCAGAGCCGCCAAAAGAGCTATAACTCTGAGAATGGTCGTCTTTTTCATGGTATCTTTCTCCTTTTATCAGTCGAGCGTTATTCTGCCCAATTTGCCCGCGCGGTACTCGTCGAGGAGCATGACCGCCGCGCGTTCCGTGTCCGGCTCGCCGCCGCTTATCAGCATTCCGCGCTTTCTCGCGAGCATTTCAAGGCGTTCAAATTCCTCGCTCTCCGGCGGAAATTCGAGCTTATATCTCTCTTTTATCCTCTCGGGATAGTTCTCGTTCATTATCGTCAGGAAGCGTGCCGCGATAAGCTCGATGTCAAGAATAGTGTCCTTGACAGAGCCGATGAACGCGAGGCGCAGACCGACATCCGGATCGTCGAACTTCGGCCAGAGCACGCCGGGCGTGTCGAGCAGCTCGATGCCGCTCCCAATGCTGAACCACTGGTTCTGGCGCGTGACTCCGGGCTTGTCCGCAACTTTCGCCTTGTTCTTGCCCGCCATGCGGTTGATAAACGAGGACTTGCCTGTGTTGGGTATGCCGACTACCATCAAGCGAAGCGGCTTGCCCGCCATGCCCTTTTGGGCGTTCGCCTCAATTTTATCGCTGAGCACACGGCGAACTGTCGGCGCAAAGGCGTTTAAGCCCTTGCCAGAACGGCAGTCAACGGCTATAGCCGTCACGCCCTGCTTGCCGAGTTCGGATATTCTGCGGCGCGTCGCGTTTTCGTCCGCGAGGTCGCATTTGTTTAGAATAACCATGAGCGGCTTTTGTCCGATAAGCTCCGGCAATTCGGGGTTGCGGCTGCTCACGGGCACGCGCGCGTCAACTATCTC
>DJQG01000062.1:9294-9812 GCA_002438685.1 Ruminococcaceae bacterium UBA6392
ACCACCGCGTCAACGAGCGGCAGGCTCTCTTTTATCTGCCTGCGCGTCCGAGCCATGTGACCCGGGAACCACTGGACATAAAGATCTCCGTTTTCCAAAATTCTTCCTCCTTAGGACTATATGCGCCAATATTTGCGCACCGTATATAAAAAATGCTTTTCGGCTTTACTAAATGAGTATAGCAAAAAAACTTTGTCTTTACAAGCAAAAAACGCAGCCGAAGCTGCGTCTTGACTGCATATTATAGCGCGGACAGGTTATTTGTCCGAATCCGCATTGAAATTATAGTAGACATCCCACTGACCGAGCGGCATGATCCTGCCGACGACCTTGCCCATGATATATTTCTCGTTGATAAATCCGACGACGCTCATGCGGCTGTCCGTCGAGTCGTTTCTGTTGTCGCCCATAACGAATAGACTGCCCTCGGGAACGGTTACGGGGAACTCGACATTGCCGGCGGTATAGGTCGGCTCGAGCGTATATTTTTCATCGAGCGCCTTGCCGTCAACATAGAC
>DJQG01000083.1 GCA_002438685.1 Ruminococcaceae bacterium UBA6392
AGTTGAGGGTTCGATTCCCCCAGGGGGTGCCATGAAAAAAGCAGCCGTCAGGCTGCTTTTTTCAAATGAAGCGCACCTGCGGTGCATGAAAAATGAAGTATGGCTTCGCCATATGAAGTTTGACGGCATCATGTCGAAGCCTGCGTGCGCTTTGCTTCATACGAGCGTCAGCGAGTACTTCATTATTATTTGCGTTGTATATATGATTTGACTTTGCACATAATATGTACTATAATTGCAGTGCAGGAGGTGCAGATATGGATACGAATATGACATTCCGTATGGACTCGGAGATAAAGTCGCAGATGAACGCAATCTGCGCACAGCTTGGAATGACCGCTTCTACGGCGTTCAATATTTTTGCAAATGCTTTTGTCCGCGAAAAGGGTATGCCCTTTTCCGTGACGATCCGGGAACCCGAGAACACAGTGCCGCATGAAAAGATGCTCGATGACACCGATCGGCTGCTTTCCGAATTCGCTTCCGATTATAGGAGAATGGCAAAATGATTTGGATTGGGGCGGATGATGTGATTCTGATACATGGCAGAATCATACAAACCACCGGCGGTATAGACGGACTGCGCGACCGCGCGGGGCTGGAGGCGGCAATTGCTGCTCCGCTTCAGTCTTTCGACGGTCAGGATTTCTTTCCGTCGGATATTGAAAAAATTGCGCGTCTCGGATACGGCCTTGCCGCGAACCACGCTTTTTTCGACGGAAATAAGCGCATCGGAGCAATGATGACTCAGCTTCTTCTGAAATGGAACGGCTATAATCTCGAATTGCGTCAGGGCGAGCTGGCAGATATGTTCATCGCGATTGCGGACGGAAAATCCGGCGAAGAAGACCTGCTGTCATGGATTCAAGCACATATTAAATGAAAAATAAATAAAAATATCTAACCGCAAAATCCCCCGCACGGAATTTTTCCGCGCGGGGAACATCTTTTATTTTCCGCTCTCGCCGTAGTTTGAGAGCACGCGGGCGGACGGGTCGTTGACATCGCAGCCCTCCCATGACTTGTTGGGCATCCAGAAATCGACTATCATCTCTGACTGGCCGGGATAGTACTTTTCAAATATCTCGCGGTAGAGCAGGGATTCTTTCGTGAACGGCTTTGCGTGGGTGTATTTTTCGCACTTCTCCTTGAATTCCTCTTCGGTGTAGAACCCCTCGGCGTATTCCTTGAGGTAGTCGACCATTGAGTGACCGACCGCGTCGGAGAACGCCGCCTTTTCGCGGAAGAGTATATCATGGGGCAGATAGTCGCCCTCGAAGGCGTGGCGGAGCAGATATTTGCCCTTGCCGTAGGTGTTCATTTTCTTCGCGGGGTCGACGGACATGACATATTTCACAAAGTCGAGATCGCCGAACGGCACGCGCGCTTCAAGCGAGTTTACGGAGATGCAGCGGTCGGCGCGCAGAACGTCGTACATGTGCAGCTCTCTTATTCTCTTCTGCGACTCCTTCTGGAACTCCTCCGCGCTCGGCGCAAAGTCGGTGTATTTGTAGCCGAACAGTTCGTCGGAGATCTCGCCCGTCAGAAGAACCCTGATATCCGTGTTCTCGTGTATCCATTTGCACAGCAGGTACATGCCCATGCTCGCGCGGATAGTTGTGATATCAAATGTGCCAAGCATACGAATTACGCCCTCGAGCGAGTCTAAGACCTGCTCTTTTGTCATGATGACCTCGGTGTGGTCGCTGCCGATATAGTCGGCGACTTCTTTTGCGTATTTTAGGTCGATAGCGTCCTCGCTCATGCCTATTGCAAAGGTGCGTATCGGTTTTTTGCTCTGTCTTGCCGCTATGGCGCATACGAGGGACGAGTCGAGTCCGCCGGAGAGCAGGAAGCCGACCTTTGCGTCCGCAACGAGTCTCTTGTCAACGCCGGCGATGAGCTTTTCGCGGATGTTTTTGCAAACTGTCTCAAGGTCGTCATGGCATACTTCGTCAACCGCAGCTATGTCGCAGTATTGGACAAACTCGCCGTCTTTGTAGTAGTGTCCGGGCGGGAAGGGCATAATGTGCCCGCACATTCCGACGAGGTTCTTCGCCTCGCTTGCGAACACGATAACGCCTTTTTTATCGTAGCCGTAGTAGAGCGGGCGGATGCCTATCGGATCTCTTGCGGCGATGTATTTTTTCTCTTTGCCGTCGTAGATGATCAGCGCAAACTCGGCGTCAAGCATCTTGAACATATCCACGCCGTATTCGCGGTAGAGCGGGAGAAGTATCTCGCAGTCGGAGCCGCTTTTAAATGTGTATTTTTTCGCAAGCTCCTCTTTTATCTTCTCGTAGCCGTATATCTCGCCGTTGCAGACTACATAGCTGCCGTCCAATTCAAACGGCTGCATTCCGTCGGGAGTCAGTCCCATTATCGCAAGGCGGTGGAAGCCGAGCAGACCTTTGCCGGTGTCTATTATCCGGCTGTCGTCCGGTCCTCTTGAAACGGTCTTTTTGAATCCTTCCTCAAAATCGGAAAAAGCGGCGCAGCAGTCGCAGTAACCCATTATCGAACACATAGTAATCTTTCCTTTCGGTTAGTTTCAGCATTCGATAGGGCAAGTGCCAACTCGCTGTGCCACCTATCTTTGTTCTCTTTTCGGCTTCGAAGAAAGCCTCGCCGCTGTAACGGTCGGCGTGTCCGGCGCACCTACTCGGTAGTCCTTTCGGCTTGCAGCTCGTCGGGTGTTATTCGCGCGGCTCCTGTGCTGCATGGCTCTCACCGTCCCATACTCGCTTTGAGCGGTATTCCGCGTTACTTCTCCCGACTCGGGCGCTTTTGTTATTGTAAAAAGGGTCGTAGATTTTTATTTTACGCTGAAGAGCAGGTCGCTGTAGGTCGGGAACGGCCAGAACTCCTTGGCGGTTATCGTCTCGGCCTCGTCGCAGACGGCGCGCAGGGCGTCCATCTTGCCGAGGATAACGTCTCTGATATCATTTGCCGCTTCGGTGACATCCTCGATAGCATGGAACTTCGCTATCTCGCTGTCAAGGTCTGCGGTCGCGTCGGCGATTTCATCGGACAGCTCGGAGAGCTTCGTGATGGTCGCGGTCTCGTATTTGCAGGGGAGACCTGCGACTGCCGTTTTCTTCGCGGCGAGGGTCTCTGCAAGCGACTTTGTGTAGCCCTCGACTGCGGGGAGAATCTCTTTTCTCGCCATGTCGACCATGGTCAGAGCTTCTATATTGACGGTCTTTGAGTAGTTCTCAAGAAGTATCTCATAGCGGCTGTGAAGCTCTGCGGGTGAGAATATCTTGTGAGCGGTGAGCATCTTCACGTTCTTGTCGGCTATCATCGCGGGCATAGCGTCCGGAGTGGTGCGGAGATTCAGCAGTCCGCGCTCCTCGGTAGCTTCCTTTATCCACGCGTCGTCGTAGCCGTTGCCGTTGAAGATGATTCTCTTGTGGTCTTTTATTGTCTTCTTTATCATGTCGTGCAGAGCGGTCTCGAAGTCATCGACATTTTCGAGACGATCCGCATATATCTTGAGCGATTCCGCAACGGCGGCGTTGAGCATGATGTTCGCGCAGGCGATGCTGTTCGACGAGCCGAGCATACGGAACTCAAACTTGTTGCCGGTGAACGCAAAGGGCGATGTGCGGTTGCGGTCGGTGGTGTCACGGGTGAACTTCGGCAGAACGTGAACGCCGAGCTTCATCGTTGTCTTTTCGCTGCCGCTGTAGGGCGCATCGTTCTCTATGGCGTCGAGAACTGCGGTCAGCTCGTCGCCGAGGAACATCGAGACAACTGCGGGCGGAGCTTCGTTCGCGCCGAGTCTGTGGTCGTTGCCTGCGGTCGCGACGGAGACGCGGAGCAGATCCTGATAGTCGTCAACGGCTTTGATGACCGCGCAGAGGAACAGCAGGAACTGTGCGTTCTCATAGGGGGTCTCGCCGGGGGTGAGAAGATTGACTCCCGTATCTGTAGCCATGGACCAGTTGTTGTGCTTGCCCGAACCGTTGACTCCGGCGAACGGCTTCTCGTGGAGCAGGCAGACAAGTCCGTGCTTCGCGGCGACTTTCTGCATTATCTCCATGGTCAGCTGGTTGTGGTCGGTGGCGATGTTCGTTGTGGTGTATATGGGTGCGAGCTCATGCTGAGACGGCGCGACTTCGTTGTGCTCGGTCTTTGCAAAAACGCCGAGCTTCCAGAGCTCTTCGTTGAGGTCTGCCATGTAAGCGGCGACTCTCGGCTTGATAACTCCGAAATAGTGGTCGTCCATCTCCTGACCCTTGGGCGCCTTTGCGCCGAAAAGAGTGCGTCCGCAGAAGACGAGGTCTTTGCGCTTCTCATAGAGAGCCTTGTCAACAAGGAAGTATTCCTGCTCGGGGCCGACGGAGGTGCGCACACACTTTACATCGGTGTTGCCAAAGAGTCTGAGAATACGAAGAGCCTGCTTGTTGAGAGCCTGCATGGAACGGAGCAGGGGCGTTTTCTTGTCGAGCGCCTCGCCGCCGTAAGAGCAGAACGCCGTGGGGATGCAGAGGGTCTTGTCCTTTATAAATGCGTAGGAAGTGGGATCCCACGCGGTGTAGCCGCGGGCTTCAAATGTCGCTCTGAGTCCGCCCGACGGGAAGGACGATGCGTCCGGCTCGCCTTTTATCAGTTCCTTGCCCGAGAACTCCATGATAACGCGTCCGTCGGATGCGGGGGTTATGAAGCTGTCGTGCTTCTCGGCGGTGATGCCGGTCAGGGGCTGGAACCAGTGGGTGAAATGGGTCGCGCCATGCTCAACGGCCCAGTCCTTCATAGCGGCGGCAACTGCGTTGGCGACGTCATTATTCAGGCTTGCTCCTTCGTCAATAGTCTTCTTGAGAGACTGGTAAACATCGGCGGAAAGCATTGCTTTCATCACTCTGTCGTCAAAAACGAGACTGCCGAAATAATCAGATACTGTGCTCATAAGTTAGCGCTCCTTTTTCATATTTTAAGGCGAAAAATAAAAAATGGCGTCAATGAACCCCTTCGGTTCAAAGACGCCATTGCCTTTATGCGCTGAATTATACGCGCAGCAAAATCGTTTGTCAAGGCGTTTTCGGACAATTCTTTATTTTTGTGCAAATAGCCGCAATCGGGGCTTTTTGAAAAGCGATTTTATGAGCAAGATGCAACCGCTTTTTTTGAGAAAATGCGGCGGAGTTGAACTACCGCCGGAAAAATTTTTTCGGCGGCGCTCTTTTCTCTCAGCCGTTTCGGAAAATAAAGTGCGATACATATATAAAATATACAATTGACACGGGTCTTTTAATGTGATAAAATACGCCTCAAATGAGCAAAGGCGTTCATTCCCCGGGGGACAGTGCCCCCATCGGAGGACGCCTTTGCTTTTTGCTTTTTCGGAACCGAGCGTCCCGCATCTAATCGGGTTTTGCGGGCAGTTGACCGCGTTGTCATATTTTTCGGTTCCAAAGCACTCGCTTTTAGTACAGAATACCGTAGAAGTCGGCAGGGAAGGTGTGTTATAATATGATATAATGAAAGTACGCGTGAAACCTTAACCGGAGAAGTATATAAAAAGAAAAAGATAAGGCAGTGTAAAGTTAAAATGA
>DJQG01000150.1 GCA_002438685.1 Ruminococcaceae bacterium UBA6392
ACGGGCGTCGGCGAGTATCTTAAAGACAAGAAGCCCGGCGTAAAAATCGTTGCAGTTGAGCCGGCGACCTCAGCAGTGCTCTCAACAGGTGTTGCGGGTCCGCATAAGATACAGGGCATCGGCGCAGGCTTCGTGCCCGATGTGCTCGACACAAAGGTCTATGATGAGATAATCCCGGTCAGCAACGAAGCCGCGTTCGAGACCGGCAAGCTTATCGGCAAGAGCGAGGGCGTGCTGGTCGGCATATCCTCCGGCGCCGCCGCCTATGCAGCAATAGAGCTTGCAAAGCGCCCGGAGAACGAGGGCAAGACGATAGTCGTGCTCCTGCCCGACACAGGCGACCGCTATCTGTCGACTCCGCTTTTCCAGGACTGATAAATAATTTTCCCACAGGCTCCGGCTTTTCTGCCGGGGCTTTCGGGCTTTTTTGAGAGGAAGAATATGAGCTTAAATCCCGATAACCCGCGCTGCAAGGCGCTCATCGCGATGAGCGGCGGAGTGGATTCATCCGTCGCCGCCTATCTCGCGATTGAGAGCGGGCTTGACTGCATCGGCGTGACGATGAAGCTTTTTGATAACGAGGACGCAGGGATCAGCCGCGAAAAGAGTTGCTGTTCGCTCGAAGATACGGAATATGCGCGCGGCGTCGCCTACAGGCTCGGGATGCCGTATTATGTGTTTAATTTCACCGCAGATTTCAAAGAGCAGGTCATGCGCCGTTTTGTGGAAGCCTATGAGCGCGGCGCGACCCCGAATCCATGCATAGACTGCAACAGATATCTGAAATTCGACCGCCTCTATCGCCGCGCGAAAGAGCTCGGCTGCGAATATGTTGTCACGGGGCACTATGCGCGAATCGAGGAAGAAAGCGGCAGATTTCTGCTGAAAAAGGCTGTTGACCCGACGAAAGACCAGAGCTATGTGCTCTATTCAATGACGCAGGACGAGCTGCGGCATACGCTGTTTCCGTTGGGCGGCATGACGAAAACACATACGCGGGAGGTTGCGCGCAGGCTCGGCTTTTATAATGCCGACAAGCCGGACAGCCAGGATATCTGCTTTGTGCCGGACGGCGATTACGCCTCGTTTATCCGCTCGTTTACAGGCAGAGACTATCCGCGCGGCGAGTTCGTTGACAAAAGCGGCAATGTGCTCGGCGAGCACAGGGGACTTATCGGCTACACCGTCGGTCAGCGCAAGGGACTCGGAATAGCGCTGGGCGAGCCAAAATATGTGACCGCCCTGCTGCCCGATGAAAACCGAGTCGTGCTCGGCAGCAATGAAGACCTGATGAGCCGCGAATTAGACGCGAAGAATTTCAATTTTATCGCCTTTGATACCTCGCCCGCAGAGTTCCGCGCGAGCGCGAGGGTCAGATACAGGCAGGCGGAACAGCCCGCGACAGTGCGCGTCACGGGCGAAAACACAGTGCATATAACATTCGACGAGCCGCAGCGGGCGATAACCAAAGGTCAGGCGGTCGTCGTCTATGACGGAGATGTAGTTATCGGCGGCGGAGAGATCTGCTGAGTGTGAAACGGAGGAATATTTATGATGATATCAACGCGCGGACGCTACGCGCTGAGGGTGCTCGTTGACCTTGCGGAGCACAGCGGTAGTCTTGTCCCGATGAAAGATGTCGCGGCGCGCCAAGGCATCTCAAAAAAATATATGGAGCAGATAATGGCTCTGCTCGTAAAGGACGGATATGTTGAGGGCATCCACGGCAAAGGCGGCGGATACAGGCTCGGCAGACCGCCGAAGCAGTGCGTTGTCGGCGATATCCTGCGCCTGACCGAGGGCAGCCTCGCTCCTGTGGCGTGTCTCTCATGCGAAGAACCGTGCGAGCGCGCGGACAGCTGCCGCACAATCGGGATGTGGCGCAGGTTCGAGGAGATAACGAACGAATACTTTGACGGCATAACAATAAGAGACCTGATGAAAACAGAATAATAAAAAGCCGCGTTCTGTTTTAATTTGAACGCGGCTTTTGCATATGAAAAAGGCTCCCGCCCGTTTGGGTGAGAGCCTTGATTTTGTTTGGCGTCAGGGATTAGCCCTTAGCGCCGTTGTAGCCGTTAGCGTTATTGCCGATCTTAACGGTGTAGTCAACTTCGCCGTACAGGTTCTTAACATCAGCGGTAACAAAGCTGATCTTAAGCTGAGCCTGGCTGATGTTGATCTTAACGAGATAGTGATAAGTACCGTTGATGATCTTGCCGGTGCTGTTATCAACGCGAGCCATGATGTAAGAATTGGTGTAGGTGAGCTTGACGTTCTCTTTGCCGCTCTTGAACTCTGCGCCGAGCTGGGTGAGAGCTTCGTCGATGCTGCCGAGGGTTCCGACGCCGCGGGCAACAGGACCACCGTTGTGGGAGTCACCGTTGGGGCCGTCAGTCTGATCCTTGACATAGATGATATAGTCGGTGTACTTGCCGTCTGCGGAGACGATAGCCTTAGCGGACTTGACATCGCTTGCCTTGAGGTCAGCGTGGCTGGAAGCGGGGACATAGTCGGTGGTGGTGGAGTTGTTCTTAAGAACGTTGTTGATGATGGGGGAAGCAACTTTAAGAAGTCCGCCTACGCCGCCGTCGCCGGTGATCTTGCCGCCGTTGCCGAGAACCATGGTCTGCTTGCCTGCGGGTGCGGGCTTGGTAGCCTTGCGAGCCTTGACATAGTCAGCGACTATCTCGGCAACAGTCTTAGCAGCTGCGGGAGTGTTGCCGCCCTGGTTGTCATTGGCTTTGGTGGTGTCAACGGGCTTGCCGTCGGGAGTGGTAGCGGGCTCAGTCGAAGCGTCGCCGCTTACGTCGGTGCTGTCAGCTGCGGAAGCGTCTGCGGGAACGGTAGAGCCGTCGCCGTTGTCGATGACCTCTCCGCCTGCGGAGGAGGGATCGGTTGTGGTCGCGCCGTCATCCTTGCCCTTGCAAGCTGCAAAAGCTAAGACCATAGCGAGAACCATGATGAGTGCAAGAATTCTCTTCATTTGGTTGTGCTCCTTTTAACATTTTTTCTTGATTTTGTGAATAAATTGTTTCACAGTATTTTCAGTTTACTCTAAAATGACCAAAAAGTCAAGAAAAACAACGCTGCAAATTATAACAATTTTGTAACATACGACTGGAAATAGCTTGACTTTCGGGTATAAGCACATATAAAATGTATGCAGAGATTTAAAAAGTATGAGCCGCAGGGCGAAAGGATTTTGATAGAAATATGCTTGAGAGAAGCGAATGGATAAAAGGCTGCGAAAAGAATTTGCGCGGAGGCACGGTGTTTCTGAAAAACTTTCGGTGCGCCGCCAAAGTGAAAAAAGCAATATTGGAAATAACCGCGCTCGGCGTATATGAGGCAAAACTAAACGGCGAGCGGATAGGCGACTTTATCCTCGCGCCGGGCTGGACTTCTTATTCGAACAGGCTTCAGGTGCAGAGCTGCGATGTGACAAATCTGCTGAAAACCGAGAATTCGCTCGAGGTGACGGTCGGTCAGGGCTGGCGCGCCATCGCAAACAAACGCGACGGCAGCGACTTCCTGGGCTATCGCGACACTGCGCTCATCGCCGAGCTGACTATTGTCTATGCCGACGGCACGACGGAGAGCATCGTTACCGACGGCTCGTGGACTGCGCGCGAGAGCAAGCTGAGATATACAAATATATATGACGGCGATATCTACGACGCGACTTTCAAAGCGGGGAGCGCGAGGCACTGCATCTGCGTCGATCTCGAAAAGGATATGCTTATCCCGCAGGAGGGCGAAAAAATAGCCGAGCATGAGCGGATGCCGGCTTTGCAGATAATAAAAACCCCGGCGGGCGAGACGGTCATTGACTTCGGGCAGAATATGACGGGCTATGTTGAGTTCAGGATAAAAGGCACTCCCGGCGCGCAGGCGACAATCTCCCACGGCGAGACGCTCGACCGCGACGGCAATTTCTACAACGCCAACTACCGCTCGGCGGATGCGCAGATAAAATTTGTCTGCGACGGCGAGGAGCACACATATAAAAGCGCACTCACTTTCTTCGGTTTTAGATATATCCGCCTTGAAAACTGGCCGGACGAGGTGAAAAAAGAGAATTTCACGGCGATCGTCGTCCATTCGGATATCCGCAGGACGGGTTATTTCGAGTGCTCGGACGAGACGGTGAACAAGCTCTTTAAAAATATAATCTGGGGTCAGAAGAGCAATTTCCTCGATGTCCCGACCGACTGCCCGCAGAGGAACGAGCGTCTCGGCTGGACGGGCGACGCGCAGGTGTTTGTCCGCACGGCGAGCCTCAATTTCGATGTTGAGCGATTCTTCCAAAAGTGGCTTCACGATCTCGCCGCCGACCAAGGACGCGACGGCTGTGTGCCGCATGTTATACCGAATATATTCGACGATATGGGCGGCTCGAGCGCGTGGAGCGACTCGGCGGTCATCTGCCCGTGGGAGATATACAGAACCTACGGCGACAAAAAGGTGCTCGAAGACCAGTTCGACTCGATGAAAGCGTGGATAGACTGGATGCGCGAGCGCAGCGAAAACGGAAAACGCTCCGGCGGATTCCACTTCGGCGACTGGCTCGGACTCGACTCCCCGGAGGGCAGCTACAAAGGCTCAACTCCCGACGATCTCATCGCCACGGCATACTATAAATATTCGACCGAGTTATTTATAAAGGCGGCGCACGCGCTCGGCAGAGATGTTTCGGAATATGAGAATATCCCCGCAGAGGCGGCGGCAGCGTTCAGGCGCGAATATATGGAAAACGGCAGAGTGAAAAACGCCACGCAGACCGGTTGCGTGCTCGCGCTCTGTTTTGATATCACCGACGACAGGGCGGCGACCGCCGCTCAGTTAAACGAGCTCGTGAAGCGCGTGGGGCATCTTGAAACCGGCTTTGTCGGCACGCCGTATCTTCTCCATGCGCTCAGCGACAACGGCTACGCCGAGACGGCATATGACCTTCTGCTCCGGCGCGAATATCCCTCGTGGCTCTATCCCATATCAAAGGGCGCGACGACCGTCTGGGAGCACTGGGACGGTATAAAGCCCGACGGCACGATGTGGTGCACCGACATGAACTCGTTCAACCACTATGCCTACGGCGCAGTCGCGGACTGGATGTACGGTGCGGCGGCGGGAATAAACTCCGACCCCGATCGCCCGGGCTTCGAGCATATTATTTTCCGCCCCGTGACAGACAGGCGGCTCGATTTCGTCAAAGCTTCGATTGACACCCGCCGCGGCACCGTCGCGAGCGAGTGGAGACGCGAGAACGGCAGGATAAAATATATTTTCACCGTCCCCGAGGGCTGCTGTGCTTCGGTCGTTATCGGCAAAGAGAATCACGAAGTCGGAGCGGGTACACACGAGTTTTTTGAATGATAAATTCCCGGCTTGCCGCCATTTTCGGTGAGCCGGGAAATAAATTTCAAGAAAAATTTGAAAATCTTGTCCTACTTTGCAAAAAATATATTGACAAATCGCTTGCGATATAATATAATAATCAAGCCTTGTCGGATTGATGAGGCTCACATATGGCGGCATAGCTCAGTTGGCTAGAGCATTCGGTTCATACCCGGAGTGTCGTTGGTTCGAATCCAACTGCCGCTACCAATTTTGGCCCGGTGGTCAAGAGGTTAAGACACCGCCCTTTCACGGCGGTAACACGAGTTCGATTCTCGTCCGGGTCACCAGAGCCACCAAACAGATGTCGCAATCGGCAGATCAGAAATTCGTTCGGTCTGGATTCTGACATCTTTATTTTTTAGGACGCGTAGCTCAGCTGGTTAGAGCGCTTGCTTCACACGCAAGAGGTCCACGGTTCGAGTCCGTGCGTGTCCACCAGGAAAAAAGCACTTGCGTTTGCAA
>DJQG01000021.1:0-359 GCA_002438685.1 Ruminococcaceae bacterium UBA6392
CGACAGCGGCGGCGAGGGCACGGTCATGCACTACCTGCCGTCGCAGCTTGTGGGCATTTACTTCGAGGAGGTGTGAGGTTGAAAGTTTGTATATCCGTGGGTCACGGAAAATCGGCGGGCGGCGGCTACGACAGCGGCGCGGTCGGCGGAGGATTCCATGAGTTTCGCATAGCGCGAAAGATAGGCTTCTATATCGCCGAAGCGCTCAAAAATTACGACTGCGATACGGTGCTCATAAACTACGATGCCGATATGTATCTGACGGACAGGATAGCCTATGTCAACCGCGAAAACTTCGATCTGGCGGCGGAGATTCATCTGAACGCAGGCGGCGGAACGGGGAGCGAGGTCTATTATAA
>DJQG01000021.1:469-6115 GCA_002438685.1 Ruminococcaceae bacterium UBA6392
GATTATTTCGGCTTCGTCCGCTCGGTGGGGTGCCGCAGTCTGCTCATTGAGACCGTGTTCATAGACAGCTCTTCGGACAGAAAGAATGTCGAGTCGGAATCGGGACAGAAAAAATGCGGCGAGTCGATTGCTGCGTCGATAGCCGAATTTTACGGGCTTTGCGTGAAAAACGAGCCGCAGAAAGCCGCGCAGTCCGCCGATATCAGAGCGGGCGACCGCGTGAAAATTACAGGCAAAAACTATGCCACGGGTCAGCGCGTTCCGTCGTGGGTGAAGCTCAGAACGCATACCGTCGCAAAAGTCGAGCCGAGCCGCGCATTGCTCAAAGAGATAAACTCTTGGGTCAGGCTCTCTGACTTGAAACTCGCGGCGAGACCGTCCGTCTCGGTCGGGAGCGTTGTTTTTATAAAGCCCGGTGCCGTCTACGGCGGCTGCACCTCGGCGCGCGGAAAGCGCGTGCCGGGTTCCCAGCTCCCGCCGAAAAAACATACCGTCACAAAAGTTCAGCAGAACCGCGGCACACTCGAAGCCCTGCTCGGCGATATTTCGAGCTGGGTCGCGGTCGGCAATCTTGAGGAGGTGTGAGATGAGCGCGGAAATAACTGTAGCACTGCTCTCGGCGGCCGGTACGCTCATCGGCTCGCTCGGCGGCATCCTCGCGTCGAACAGGCTGACTAATTACCGCATCGCGCAGCTCGAAAAGCGGGTTGACAAGCACAACAACCTCGTTGAGCGCATGGCGGCGGCAGAGGATTCGATAAAATCCGCGCACAGGCGCATAGATGATATCACTCGCAGAAAATAAGGGGGATTTTTATGAAGAAGCTTTTTGAAAATATAACAAAAATATCGGTCGGCACATGGGTCAGAGGTATTTTGTATCTTGTGTCAATAGTCAATATGGCGCTGACCGCATTCGGAAAAACACCGGTCAGCGTCGAATACAGCGAGCTCTATACAATAATAAGCCTGATATTCACATTTATTGTCGGCGCTGTGAGCTATTGGAAGAACAACAGCTTCACTTCGGCTGCTATAGAAGCGGACAAATTCATGCACGAGCAGCGCATAGCGGAGGGCGAAGATGATAACGGCACTTCTATATAATATAATGAATATCTTCGGGCTGTATCTCGCGGCGGTTTTTGTCGCGATATGCCGTATATCAGCCATTCGCTGAAATAACACGAGCCGCCGCAGGGAAAATATCTCTGCGGCGGCTTTTTTGCTTCTTTTCTCTTCAAAAATGCTTGCAGATGCAACACTCTTGCGGTATACTGTTACATATTATATAAGTCAGATGTCCGCACAGCGGAAAAATATATTTTGGAGAGAAGAATATGCTGGATTTAAAACAGACCGACAGAATGCTCAGAAAGCTTGAGCGTTTTGTCGATATCATCGAGCCGATGATTTTTGAAAAAGTCGGCGAGATAGGACCCGTGAGCGCGTTCGCAACCCTTGAACGCTTCCACTGCATCCCGGAGGACAGCCTTTTTGACCCCATCGAAAAGGGCTACAAATGGGGCGAGGAGTTCGGTTATTGCTGGTTCAAGACCGATTTTGTCGTCCCCGACGGACTCGACGGAAAGGATATCTTCATCCGCCCGCACATCTCGGGCTATGAGGGAACCCTCTGGGTCGACGGAGTGCCCTACGGCAACTTCAGCACAAAGATAGTTTTCACCGGTCACGGCAACCACTACTGCGACCTGCTCAAAAAGGACGCAAAGGCGGGCGAGAAGATAGCCATTGACCTCGAATATTACGCGGGTCACTCTTATAAGGGCTGCCACCCGACCGAAAACAACCCTCTGCTCACCTATGATTTCTCATACGAGGGCATTGATATCTGCGTCAAGAACTATGCTATCCAGGAGTTTTATTTCGATCTGCGCACTCTCGTTCAGCTCGTCAAGAACTTGCCGGAGAGCTCTTTCAGACGCGCCTCTGTTATAAACGAACTCGAAAAAGTATTCAAAGAGATATATCAGTCGCCCGACGATGTTGACCGCGACGAGTTCATGGCGGCTCTCGAGAGAGCGAAGCCCTATCTCAAAAAAGCGCTCTCCGTCAAAAACGGCGACGATGCACCCAAGGCTGCGCTCATCGGACATTCGCATATGGATACCGCGTGGCTCTGGCATGTCGGCGAGACGGTCAAGAAATGTGCGCGCACCTATGCAAACCAGCTCGCGCTCATGGACGAGTATCCGGAATATAAATTTATCCAGAGCTCCTCGTGCCACAGCGACTTCCTGCGCCGCAAATATCCCGACCTCTTCGCTCGTATTCAGCAGAAGGTCAAAGAGGGCAGATACGAACCCAACGGCGGCGTGTGGGTCGAGTGCGACTGCAACATAACCTCCGGCGAGTCGATGGTCAGACAGTTCCTCTGGGGTCAGAGATTCACGAGAAAGTATTTCGATTTCACCTCGAACTGCTTCTGGCTGCCCGATACCTTCGGCTACAGCGCGGCTATCCCGCAGATAATGAAGGGCTGCTGCGTCGACTATTTCCTGACGACTAAAATCGACTGGAACGACACCAACACTTTCCCGCTCGATACTTTCTATTGGGAGGGCATCGACGGCACAAAGGTGTTCACCCATTTCAACCGCACCCACATCTGGCCCGACGCCGAGGATCTCATGACCTATGTCGCGGGTACTCCCTCGAACAATCATTCATGCATCAAGGATAAGCGCGTCACCGACACCCGCGTTATCTCTTACGGCTACGGAGACGGCGGCGGCGGACCGCAGTTTGAGATGATCGAGGCGTCAAGACGCTGTGCAGATCTCAATGGCTGCCCGAAGTCCGAGCACAAGCTCGTCGGCGAGGCGATGAAAGAGATTGAGAGAGACGCGGTCGAGCCCGATACATACGCAGGCGAGCTCTATCTTGAGCTGCACCGCGGCACGCTCACAAACCAGCATGTCATAAAGCGCAACAACCGCAAGGCGGAGTTCGCGCTCAGAGATCTTGAAATATTCACGGTAAACGATGCCGTGAAGAACAACAAGACGGCGGACAGCGCGGATATCGCTCCGCTCTATGAGAAGCTGCTCGTCAACCAGTTCCACGATATCCTCCCCGGCACCTGCATCCCGCGTGCCCATGAGGAGTCCCGCGCCATGACCACCGCGCTCATAACCCGCGCGCGCGATCTTGTCAAAGAACTCACTCAGAGCGACAAGAAAGACTGCGTGACCGTCACGAACACCCTTTCTTTTGACCGCTCCGATGTCATTGTTCTCGACTACAGCGGCAAGATAGTTGACGGCGACTACAGACAGCAGGTCTACGCCGATGTCAGAGGCAATAAAAAGCTCATGGTCGGCGGAGTGACCGTACCGGCATTTTCGAGTGTCACTCTCAAGCTTGTCGACGGCGAGCCTGAGGAAGACAGCGTGTTCAGCCTCGATGATAACAGCCTTGAGACCCCGTTCGCATCCGTCAAGTTTGCGGATAACGGCACGATTTCTTCTTTTGTCGATAAGCGCGCCGACCGCGAGATCCGCGGCGACGGATATAATCTCAACACTTTCATCATGGCGGAGGATTTCCCGTCCGAGTGGGATAACTGGGATGTTGACGCCGATATCGAGATGAAGTTCGAAGATGTCTCGAAGCTTGTCAGCCGCGAGGTCGTTTCGAACGGCTCCGTCGCATTTGTCATTCGCAGCAAGTATGCGATAAGCGGCAAGTCGACCATTACGCAGGATATGATATTCTTTGCGGACAGCGCCGAGGTGCGCTTCGACACCGTCATGGATTGGCAGGATAACCACCGCTTCCTCAAGACTGCGTTCGATACCTCTGTCAGGCAGGAGTTTGCCCGCTTCGATGTCCAGTTCGGCAATGTCAAGCGCCCGACCACTCGCAACAACAGCGTTGAAAAGGCGAAGTTCGAGGTGCTCAACCATAAATATACCGACCTCTCCGAGACCCGCTTCGGCGTCGCCGTTCTTAACGACAGCAAGTACGGCATCAGCGTCAACGGCGGCAAGCTGCGCCTGTCCCTGCACAAGGGCGGTCTGCGCCCCGATTTCAAGGGCGACAGAGGCGTTCACCACTGCGTCTATTCGTTCCTGCCGCATGACGGCGGCTTCGATGCCGAGAGAGTTATCCGCCCGGCATATGAGCTCAATGTTCCCGCCGCAGTGACTGCCGGCGAATATTCGGCTCAGAAGCTCATGAGCATCGACGCCGACAATATCTTTGTCGAGGCAGTCAAGCCCTGCGAGGATGCAGAACGCGCGTTTATCGTTCGTATGTACGAGGCTGAGGGTACCTTCACCAACGCAAAGGTCAGCTTTTTCGACGGCGCAAAGAGCGTGAAGATAACCAACATGCTCGAGGAGGAACAGGGCGAAATCGAGAGCATTGCGCCCGCGAAGCTTCAGTTCAGACCCTTCGAGATAAAGACCCTCAAGGTCACTTACTAAAGGAGGCACATCATGACGGTTGAAAAGCTGGAACTCAAAAGCAATCCCGGCGCAACGCTCACCGCATATCTGCTCGATACATCAAAAGAAATGCCGAATATGACCGACCGCCCGGCGGTTTTGGTCATCCCCGGCGGCGGATATTATATGTGCTCCGACCGCGAGGCTGAGCCGATAGCCATGGCGTTCGCCGTGCACGGATATAACACTTTCGTCCTGCGCTATACCGTGGGCGAGGGCAAGGATTTCAAAATGTCCCTTGCCGATGCCGAAGAGGCGCTGACCCTCATACGCGAAAGGGCAGAGGAGTGGCATGTTATAAAAGACAAGATAGCAGCCATCGGCTTTTCCGCCGGCGCGCACCTTGCGGCGGCTCTCTCGACTCTCAGCAGTATAAGACCCAACGCGTGCATGCTCGGCTATCCGTGCATCCTCTCCGAGATAAGCCGTATTCTGGCGTTTCCCGTGCCGTCGCTCGAAGAACATGTGGATAAAAATACCCCGCCCACGTTCATCTTCGGCAGCGCGTCGGACAAAACCGTCCCGATAATAAACTCCATAAAATATGCCGAGGCGCTCACGAAAAACGAAGTGCCATTCGAGATGCATATTTTCGCCAAGGGCTGGCACGGCTTCTCGCTTTGCACCCCGAGCGTCTGCGATAACCCTAAGTCGGTTATAGAAAATGCCCGCGCTTCCCAGTGGGTGAAGCTCTGCACCGATTGGCTCTCGGATACCTTCGCCCTCGGCGAGATGTAACAAAAAAATGAGTCTCCGCATATCGGAGGCTCATTTTTTATGCGCTGACATGAACTGTGTTGATTTTGGGCTTATTTTTTGAAAACGGAACAAATTTGGAGCAAGTTACACGGTTGTTTTCTGTAATCGGGCTTTCAATAGCCGCGCTGCAGTGTTTGATAAGCTGATTGAGAGAAGCGAGGGAACGGCTTGCGTAGCAAGACGCACGAGCGCGCACCCGTTCAAGCTCCGGCGCGTTTGCGCGCGAATGTGCCGAGCAACTAATTGAGAGCCGCGGGCTAAGTACTGCGGCGCGGCGTTGCGGGTGTCTCGGGGCGCAGCCCACAGAAAGACAAGCATACATCGGTTTTGTGCAGCAAAACTGCTTGCACTTAAAAGTATTGGATTTTTGATGGCAGGCAAGAAAAGGGCGCACAGGAATGCGCCCGCATTTCAA
>DJQG01000021.1:6172-9856 GCA_002438685.1 Ruminococcaceae bacterium UBA6392
CGATGCTTGCTTGCCTTTTTGTAGGCATAGTTTGCTTTTCTTTTGCAGATGTTTTCTTTTTCGAATAAAAAGAAAATGCCGAAACGCGGGAAATGTAAAATATTTGATTATTGTAGGTCGCGAAGGTAGTGGTAAAAACTCATAACGATAAAATTGTATTTGGTAAATTTATAAATAATTCATCCACCGCACTCAATATACGGGGGATATATTTTTAGCTCGCGGCCATCTCTTCGATTGAATTTCCGTGGATGACGCGCTCCGTTGTCTCTTCTTCGGGTTCGGTTGTCGCTTCGTATGGGGCTTCGCTCTTGAGATACGGGACATATAATGTTCTTATGGCTGAACTCACCCAGCAGAATCGATGCCCTTGCTCTGAATCTATCTGAGTTTTCGGCGTGCGCTCGGATATCCACAGTATCGGTCTTTTGCGATGAATATACGAGGCTCCGAGCTTTATGTCATATATCGGATATGGTGTGTCGGCGACGGTGAGGTCTGCGGTGTAGAAAATCCTCATCCCGGGCTTGCATTGGAATTCGACTTCGGAAATCGCCGTGTTCCCGAGCGCATCGGTTTTTCTCTTGATATTCAACGGCTTGTTTTTCATCTCCAGACCGTCTTCCCGGGTCAGGATGAAAAACGAGTCGTTGTTTCTGTATACCTGATATGTTGTCAGCCTTTTGTTTGCGTCGCTTTTCTCGAATTCAAGGCAGTCTGCATAATTTTTAATATTGCCCTTCTTGGCGGATTCTATGTTTTTTAGCTCAAAAGAACAGAGCAGCCGCTTCTTGCCGTCGTTATCCGTGACGCAGTATGTTAAATTTTCAAAATAGTATGACGGATCGTCGATCATACTCATCGTGTAAACGCCGAATTTAAGCTTGCCGTCGCTGCTCCTGCGGCTCTGATATTCCTTTGTGTATTTGATGCCCTGAAGAGACCTGTCTGTCAGCTTGTCTACGCTCGCCGTGTTGCGGAATCGCATGATCTCGCTGTTCGGCAGGAGTTTCAGAACCTCTCTGTCAACTCCGTAGTCCGCAAGGGCGTTTTCTATTCTCGCGCGCTCGTCCGCGTCCATCGCGATGTCCGCCGTGCTGTACGGCTCGATTTCGGCTTTTCTCGTCAGACGGTATGCGTCGAATCCCGCGCATGCCGCGAGCACCAGCGCGAACGCGCAGAGCGTCACGGCGGCTTTCTTCAGCCCGGAGCTCTCCGCCTCGTATTCGTGTCCGCTCTCGTAGAGAAACCTGTTCGCCCGCCGCAGAACGGCTATCGTGATTATCATGTTGAGTATTATCAGCGATATCGCGGCAAGAAAGAAAACCGGCGCGTTTTCCGAGTTGAGGGATGCCGTTTTGGTGATGTACATATATATGTATGTCCCGCTGTTGAGCGCATAGAGAAACACATTCGACACGGCGCACAGAGAAAGATGCAGTGCTTCTGCGTCTTCGCGCCCTCTTGTGATGTCAATCAGCCCGCCGACGAAAAGAACCCAGAATGCCGCGCCGCATATCGCGCCGAGCAGCGAAAGAACGAGAATCGGGAGCGGGTGATCCTCCGCAATCGGAGTGAGGACCGTTGACGCGTCCGAAAAGACATATTGTCCCATTATCGCGGCGAATGCTGATCCGAGCTTCTTGTGCGCTTTGCGCAGGCAGAATGTGCCCGCTATCATCAGCGACTGACCGAACAGCTTTATGAGTATGTCCATGCCGCCGAGCAGACTTATCTGGAACGATGCGAAAAAGAATCCGACGATAACGAGCGCCAGCGCGCTCTTGAATCTGCGCTCCGGAAAGCTCGCGTGAACCTGACCGAGCTTTGTCTTGACATCGTTCTTGTCACCCATGGAGTTCTCCGCCTCAATCGCCGCTTTTCCCTCATTCATGCCACGCGCGAGGTTGCATTCGTAGGTGCACATCAGGTGGTCATAAAGTTCATTTCTGGCGTTTTCGCGCTCGCGTTTCGAGATTATGTTGCCGCAGACATAGTCGAGAAATCCGTCAAACCTCTGCTGCAAGCTTCGCACCTCCCAGTACCTTTGAAACGGCGCCTGAGAAGCTCTGCCACTCGCGCTTTTTGTCCGCAAGCTCGGCGAGCCCCGATTCGGTTATCTTATAATATTTGCGCTTTCTGCCCTCCGCTTCGCACCAGTAGGATTCGAGCGAACCCTCTTTTTCGAGCGAGTGCAGAATGGGGTAGAGCGTGCCCTCGCTGAGGCTGAACACGTTTTCGCTCATCACTTCGAGCGTCTTGATTATCTGGTAGCCGTACATATCGGTCTTTGATATGACGCTGAGCACCAAAAGTCCCGTGCTGCCCTTTGCGAGCTCCTTGCTTATTTTCATAATATCACCTCGTATACAATTTTACTCAATGCATTGAGTATCTATGTATATATGCTATCATGTATTTTCGCCTTTGTCAACAGAAAAAAGAATTTTTTGCATTCTCCGCCCGCATTGAATATGCAATACGGTTGTGGTATAATCTACCTGTTATTCAGTTCGGAGGTGCGTTTTATGGATAAAAAGATAGCAGTCCTTACCGGGGGAACGTCAGGCATAGGCATGCAGACCGCGCTCGCGCTCAAAAGTGCGGGCTATACCGTTTATGAACTCAGCCGCCGTGCGCAGGGTGTCGAGGGACTCAACCACCTCGTCGCCGATGTGACGGACGAAGAAGCAGTGAAAAAGGCGGTCGATGAGATAGTAGCTCGCGAGGGCAAGATAGATGTGCTCGTCAACAACGCGGGCTTCGGCATCTCGGGCGCAGTTGAATTCACCAAGACCGAGGACGCCAAGCGTCTTTTCGACACGAACTTCTTCGGCATGGTGAATATGAACCGCGCCGTCGTTCCGGTTATGCGCGAAGCGGGGCAGGGGAGAATAGTCAATATCAGCTCCGTCGCCGGGCAGATCCCGATCCCGTTCCAGACTTATTATTCCGCAGCGAAAGCGGCGACAAATTCATATACCATGGCTCTCGCAAACGAGCTTCGCCCCTATGGCGTCACCGTCTGCGCGGTTCAGCCGGGCGATATAAAAACAGGCTTTACAAAGGCGCGCGAAAAGACGGTCGACGGCGACGATGTCTACGGCGGACGCATCGGACGCTCTGTCTCCCGCATGGAGCATGACGAGCAGACGGGCATGGATCCCGCGGTCGCAGGAAAATTTATTGCCAATGTCGCCATGAAGAAAAAGGTGAGCCCGATATACACCATCGGCGCGAGCTATTCGTTCCTGACCTTCCTCACCCGCCTCATGTCGTGGAAGACTATGAACAGGATAATCGGCGCGATATATGCAAAATAAGCGCAAAATTTGAATAGAGTCTCCGTTGCCGGGCGCGGCGGAGACTTTTTTAAGAAAAACTGAAAAAAATTGCAAATAAGGCTTGACAGAACGGCGAATTTATAGTATATTAGTCTGCGTCGTCGGACGAAAAACCGATCGATCAGGGAGCATAGCTCAGCTGGGAGAGCACTTGCCTTACAAGCAAGGGGTCACAGGTTCGAGCCCTGTTGTTCCCACCAAAATGGCCCGGTAGCTCAGTTGGTTAGAGCGCTAGCCTGTCACGCTAGAGGTCGACGGTTCGAGACCGTTCCGGGTCGCCATTATTTCGCCGAAATCCGGCTATGCCGGTTTTCATATATTTGCCTCTGTAGCTCAGTTG
>DJQG01000077.1:0-344 GCA_002438685.1 Ruminococcaceae bacterium UBA6392
AGCTCGTCTCTGCCCATGCTTATCAGTGCGCGGGAGACGCGCTCGCGCGAGCAGCTACATCTGTATTCCGGCTCCGAGGTGTCGAGTATGTCGAGCTTGAAAGCGGGGAGCACGGTGCGGCAGATGGTCTCGGGGGAGAGACCCTTGTCGAGCATTGTTGTCACAGGCTCAATGTCGCTGATGCACTTTTCGACCTTGTCTATAATTGTGTCGTCGGCGGTCGGGAGCAGCTGGATTATAAATCCGCCCGCTTTTCTTATCGTGAGATCGGGGTTGACGAGCACGCCCAGTGCGCAGACGGTCGGTATCTGCTCGCTCGTCGCGAAATAGTTCGTGATGTCCTC
>DJQG01000077.1:492-7040 GCA_002438685.1 Ruminococcaceae bacterium UBA6392
AGCTCAACAACGGAGTTCACAGCGTATCCTCTGACATTGCCGCAGCTGTCCGACGCCGCGAGCACGGTGCCCGCAGGACCGTTTCCGTTTATCCTGAGCGTGACGGAATCGTCTGCCCCTTTGAGTGCGCTGCCCATGAGGCTCGCCGCCGTCAGCAGCCTGCCGAGAGCCGCCGAAACAACGGCGGATGTGCCGTGGATTTCCTGCGCTCTGTTTACTATATCCGTTGTGTCGGCAGCCATAACGGTCAGCGTGCCGTCCTCGGAAATGCAGCGTATAAGCTTGCCCATATATTTGTCCTCCTGTTATTTCCTGCGCCTCGCGGCAATCACCGCGCGCTCGGAATCTTCTCTGACGGGTTCGTTTGTCATACCGTCATATATGTTTTCAATGTCAAAGCCCGCGTCGCCGAGCCATTCTGAAAGCTCGTCGAGACTGTATGCGCGCTCGCTGAAATCCTCGCTCGTGCGTTCGTATGTCCCGTCCTCGTTTTCTTCAAAAAAGTCGAGCATGATGTCTACCGTGTCCGTATCCTCGTCGAGGCTGTTCTGCCAGACGCAGAAAACATCCGGGTATTCGTAGACGAACGAATTGTCCGCGAGAATCTCGCGGTGCTTGTATATCGTGTTCACATCGAATATGAACATCCCGCCCGGGCGGATGAATGTGCCGAGTCGGCGGAATGTCTCCTTAACATCCTCGGGCTCGGTCAGATGATTGATGCTGTCGAGCGTGCAGAGCGCGGCGTCGATTTTTCCGAAAAGGTCGAGATTCTGCATCTGCTGGCAGAGAAACAGAATATCCTGCCCCTCTTCAAAAGCCCTGTTCTGCGCCTGAGAAAGCATATCGGGGCTCGAATCAACGCCGATCATGTCGTATCCGCGCGCGGATATCAGCGATGTTAAAGCGCCCGTGCCGCAGGCGAGGTCGAGAACCGTTCCGCTTTTTATCCCATATGAAAGCAGAAGAGCAGAAAAATGCTCTGCTCTTCTCTCGTAATCAACATTTTGCGTCAGCTCGTCATAAAAACGGGCAAAGAATGAATATTCGCTCATTATCAGTCTTTTTTCTCGGACTCTGCGGCGTCGATGCGCTCGAATATCTTCTCGTATCCGTCACAGCCGTAGTTGAGTGAGCGGTTGACTCGGCTTATCGTGGCAGTGCTTGCGCCGGTCTTGCTGACTATCTCGCTGTAAACCTGCTTGTCGCTGAGCATCTTCGCAACAACTATGCGCTGCGAAAGAGCCTTGAGCTCCGTTACGGTGCAGAGATCCTCAAAAAAATCATAGCACTCGTCGATGTTCTCGAGGGCGAGAACCGCTTTGAACAGAAAATCAACGTTGCTGTCTTTCAGCTTGCCGTTCATCAAAGTTACTCCTTTTCGCGGTCATATTGGGTTTGACTCCGCGTACATGTATATATTTTAGCACACTAAAATTTGAAAGTAAAGAGCAAAAATCAAAGTGTCTGAGTTTCAACGGAATTTATAACAACATCCTCGAGCGGCTTGTCCGAAGAATCGCGGTCAACCGAGGCTATCGCGTCGACAACGTCCATGCCCTCGAACACCTGACCGAATACTGTGTGTCTGAAATCGAGCCACGGAGTTCCGCCGACCGCCTTGTAGTCTTCAATAGACTCGTCCGTGAACATATCGGGCAGGCGTTCCATCTGCGGGATAAAACGCTCGTCAACCGACGGCGCCTGGACGATAAAAAACTGGCTGCCGTTCGTGTTCGGACCCGCGTTCGCCATGCACAGAGCACCTCTGAGGTTGTGATAGTCGCGGCTGAACTCGTCCTTGAACGGTCTGCCCCAGATGCTCTCGCCGCCGATTCCCTTGCCGAGCGGGTCGCCGCCTTGGATCATGAAATCCGGGATAACGCGGTGGAAGATGACCCCGTCATAGTAGCCGTTGTCCGCGTGGGTCGTGAAATTTTCGACCGCCTTGGGCGCGGCGTCGGGGAAGAGGACTACTTTTATGTCGCCCTTGTTTGTCTTTATCGTTGCAACGGTGTCGCCCGCTGCGGGCTGTCTTAACTGCTTGCTCATTTTATTTCCTCCGTGGATTCGTTTTTCTGCGCGGGTTTATAGAGCTTGGCGAGTCCGCCCTCGCTCGTCTCGCGGTATATTTTTGAAAGATCCTTGCCCGTCTGATACATCGTCTCGACTATCAGATCGAACGATATCTTTCTTGTGTATGTCAAAAAGTTTGCAAGGCTCACTGCGTTTATCGCCCTCATCGCGGCGACTGCGTTGCGCTCGATGCAGGGCACCTGAACGAGTCCCATGACCGGGTCGCAGGTGAGTCCGAGATGGTGCTCCATCGCGACTTCTGCGGCATATTCTATCTGATCCGTGTCCATGCCGTAGAGCTCCGCGAGCGCCGCCGACGCCATTGAACACGCCGAGCCTATCTCCGCCTGGCATCCGCACTCCGCGCCGCTTATCGAGGCGTTCGTCTTGATGACATTTCCGATGATTCCGGCGGTCGCAATGGCTCTGCGAATCTCATTTTCGGAGAATCCGCGCCTGTCCGCCGTGTATCGCAGAACCGCGGGCAGAACTCCGCACGCGCCGCAGGTCGGGGCTGTTACTATCTCGCCGCAGGAGGCGTTCTCTTCGCTGACTGCGTAGGCGTAGGCGCAAACGAGCCTGTTCTCGCGCGTCTCCGGACTCTCGTCCATGTGGCGGCGGCTGTTGAGCATATGAGCCTTTCTCATTATGCCGAGCCCGCCGGGCAGCTCGCCCTCGGCGGCAAGTCCGCGTTTGATGCAGCTGTTCATGACGATCCACACGCGGTCGAGATAATGCCAGATTCCTTCGCCTTCGAATCTTTCAACCAGGTCGGGGATTCGGATATTCTCTTTCTTGCAGTATTCTTTTATCTCCGCAAAATTCTTGAACGGGTAGACTTCGGGCGGCTCTGCGTCCTTTCTGCCCTCAATTTCTATCGCGCCGCCGCCGACGCTGCAGACCCTGCGCTTGCCTATAACGTTTCCGTCCTTGTCAAACGCCGTGAAGTCGAGCGTGTTGGGGTGGGGGATGTCGGTCGTCGTCATGTCGAATTTTATGTCGAGCACGCGGGGCGCGAAGGTCTCGCGCAGAACTCTGTCCGTGCCGTGTCCCTCTCCGGTTTTGGCAAGCGAGCCGTAGAGAACTGCCTCGTATCTGTCCGCCGACGGGAACTCGCCGATAAACATCTTGGCGGCGGACTCGGGTCCCATGGTGTGCGAGCTTGACGGGCCGCGTCCGATTCTGTAAATTTCTTTGATAGATTTCATTTGCCTCTCCTGTAAGCCGTTGAAATATGTTGCCTCATATATTGTAAAGTATATCACATAATATTTCCAAACTCAACAAGTTGCGGCAAAAAGACCGTTGACAAAAAATAACCGAGTGTTATAATTGCTTCATCACGGTTTTGGAGAGAGTCATGGAACAGCCCGGAAACAAAGAAAAAATACTTTCGGCGGGCACGCTGCTTTTTGCCGCCTGCTGGGCGGCTTATTGCGCCTCGTATCTCGGCAGAATAAACTATACCGCCGCGCTCACCGCCATAGTCGCGGACGGCGTGTTTTCAAAGTCCCACGCCGGACTTATAGGCACGGTCTATTTCTTCTGCTACGGAGCGGGTCAGATATTCAGCGGAATCCTCGGCGACCGCGTCTCGCCCTATAAAATGGTCGGCACGGGATTGGTCGGCACGGTGTGCGCGAATATTCTTATGCCGTTGTGCTCGGGCAGTTACATAGTCATGAGTGTAGTCTGGGGACTCAACGGAATAGTCCAGTCGATGCTCTGGACGCCTATACTTTATATAATATCCAATATCCTGCCCGAGGAACAGCGCAGGCGCGCGTGCCTCTATATCGCGGCGTCGTTCCCGGTCGGCAGCCTGCTGTCTTATGTCATATCCGCCGGCGCGATAAAGTTTGCGTCGTGGCATTTCGCGTTTTTCATACCCGCCGGAATAATAGCCTGCATATTTGTCTTCTGGTGCTTGACCGCCGGAAAGACATCGAAAATACTCGGAAGAGGGGAGAGAAAGTCCCTCCCTGTTCAGGAGAATTCGGGAGCAAAAGTCTCCCTCGGAAAGCTGTTCATAGTCTCCGGTGCGGCGGTTATCTGCGTCGGTATACTCGTCCAGGGCATGCTCAAGGACGGCGTGACTTCGTGGGTGCCGACTCTTATTAAAGAAAAATATAATGTCTCGGCGTCGTTCTCCGTCCTGCTGTCGGCTGTCCTGCCGATAATCAACCTCAGCGGCGCGTGGTTCTCGACGAAGCTCTACGAAGGACCGTTCAAGCTCAACGAGACCGCCGCGGCGGCTTTCTGCTTCGCTCTGACGCTCATTCCGCTGACCGGAATACTCTTTGTCGGTCACTATCACATCGCCCTGTGCGTCATATTCTTCGCGCTCTTCACAACGCTCATCACCGCGATAAATCATCTGTTTATTACGCTCATTCCCGTGCGCTTCGCGAAATACGGACGCGCATCGACAGTTGGCGGAATATTCAACTCCTGCACATATATCGGCAGCGCGATATCGACATACGGCTTCGGCGCGGTGTCCGAAAAATTCGGCTGGACTGCGACGGTTGTTTTTTGGCTCATTCTCGGCGCGATCGGCGTCGCCGTGTGCGCTGTACCGATGCGCCGCTACGGCAGATTCGCAAACGGGAGCGGGAATAAAGCATAAAACGCGGCATATTTTGGCAAAGAATCAGAATATCAGACAAACTTCGTCAAAAAAACCGCCATCGGCGCAAAAAAATTAAAATTAGGTATTGCAAAACCCGGAATCTTATGTTATTATAATGTGCGTTCGGTGAGAGCCGACAAATTGGCCCGGTAGCTCAGTTGGTTAGAGCGCTAGCCTGTCACGCTAGAGGTCGACGGTTCGAGACCGTTCCGGGTCGCCATTCGCTGCTATGGCTCAGGTGGCAGAGCACATCCTTGGTAAGGATGAGGTCACCAGTTCGAATCTGGTTAGCAGCTCCATAAAAAGCCTTGAAACTCGATTGTTTCAAGGCTTTTTACTTTAATCGCGAAAATAACGGCACATCTGTAGCAATCAATATAAAAGACGGAGGTTGAACAATGAAAATCATCGATACCTGCGATAAAATAAAATCGCTTTTCCAAAGCGGATTTGATATGGATATATGGAGAAAATATGCAGGGGAAATATCAAAAGAATTGCCTTCAAAATGTGAAAACGACTCAAAATGTTATAATTTCAAAGAAGATGTTCTGCCTGTTCTCGAAGCCGCATTGAATACGGATAAGATTGATCTTGTGAGCAAAAATTTTCATAATGTTATTGATACTTTGAACAGGAATTTAGCAAAACTTTTCGATGCGGAGCCGGACATAAATATTATTCTTTACCTCGGGCTTTGTAACGGCGCGGGTTGGGCAACCGTGCTTGACGGTAAAGACACTGTCCTTCTCGGAATTGAAAAGATAATTGAACTCGATTGGTGCGATGAAGCGGATATGCGCGGCTTGATATTGCATGAAATCGGTCATTTGTGGCATAAGACAAACGGCAAGATGCGTATTTCTGATTTTCCAAAGCGCAAAAGGGCTGTTCAGCAGCTTTATAACGAGGGCGTCGCCATGGCTTGCGAACATATTCTTTGCGGGGATAATGATTTCTGGCATCAGGATAAAAACGGTTGGCTTGACTGGTGCCGTAAAAACGAAAGCGAGATCAAAAGGGAGTATCTTCGCCGCCTCAATACAAATGAAAGCGTTCGTGAATTTTTCGGGGACTTTTATTCATATAACGGATATTCCGATGTCGGGTATTATCTCGGCTGTCGGTTTGTTGAGCATCTTATGAAATCATATTCATTGAAAGAAATTGCGAACTTTCCGTTCGGAAGGATCAACAAAGAATTCAGCGCTTATGCCCAATAAAAACGGGCGACAGTATGCAACAAGTAAAAGCAGGATGCGATAGACAACTTTGATGCTATAAAACCATATATTAAAAAAAATAAGCTCCGCGCGCCAAACGGCGTTCGGAGCTTATTTGCTTTTATCCGTATCGTCCGGCTCATGGTGCATGATGCCGTCAACATCGCAGTCGAGAATATTGCACAGATCGTTGAGTGTCACGGTGCTTATCGGCTTGTTGTGCTTGAGGCGGTCGATGAGGCTGCGGCTGATGTTGAAGTCCCTTATCAGCCTGTATGTCGTCATACCTCTGTCTTTCATAGTCCTGTAAAACGGCTCGTAAGTAATCAAAAAATCACCTCAACGCCATTTTAATTTATGCTCAATATATTGACAATTGTCGATATATAGAGTATAAATATATCAGGCACCCAATATGCAAAAAATTCAGCAAAACCTCAAAAATATTCTGATAAATAAAATAAGACGGTTATTTATCCTCAAAATTTACCAGTTATACAAAGTATATTGAATTTCTGACATAAATTGCTATTATATTTATTGCAAACATCTCGCAGAACAGGCGGCATAAAACGCACAAAATCAACACCGCCGCAGGCTCCCCTGCAGGGGAGCTG
>DJQG01000133.1:0-495 GCA_002438685.1 Ruminococcaceae bacterium UBA6392
TTTTCCTCTTGACAAGCGCCGCTATGCGCTATAAAATAATCGGGTATCCGATTGACGGGTTTGGGAGAGAGCCGGATTTCCGGCCACCGAAGGGGCGAAACTCTCAGGTAAAAGAACCGAGCCGGGACGGTCCTCTGGAAAGGCATTTGCACCGACGAAGCAATCCGCGAAGCGGAGAATCTTTCAGGTAAAAAGACAGAGTACACCATTTTTCTGATGGTGTACTCTTTTTGTTTTCGGAGGGGTTTATGGACATTCTTATTTTTGCTTTTGAAATCATCGGCACCGTTGCATTTTCGGTTTCAGGCGCGATGACAGGGCTGAAGAAAAACATGGATATTTTCGGCGTCATGATTCTGGGCGTCGTGACGGCGATCGGCGGCGGGGTCACGCGCGATCTTATCCTCGGCATAACGCCGCCCGGCACATTCGGTCACCCTGTATATGCGATAGTCGCGACGGTCACGGCGATAATAACTTTTCTGCCGGCAGTCC
>DJQG01000133.1:679-3295 GCA_002438685.1 Ruminococcaceae bacterium UBA6392
CGCGACGTTCTCGCCGGGGAGAAGCCGTACATATTCGTAAAGCACATCTACGCCTGCGCGTCGATAGCCGGCGCTGTCGCCTGCATTATCATCTGGCGGTTCAACAGCACCGCGGCGGTCATTGCGGGCGCGGCAATAATATTTGTTATCCGTCTGCTCGCCGCCCATTTCAGATGGAGTCTGCCCAAGGCGGACAGATTCGGTCCCGTTCTGCCGCAGGAGCAGAGCGAAAACGACGAGAACACGCAGGAGATATGATTTTGCGGAGTATTCGATGAATTTAATTTAACATAAAACCTGCCCGCGGATTGTCCGTCGGGCAGGCTTTGCTTTTTTCGGTGAGCTTTAAAGCAGAAGTGCGGAGATAAATTGAGGGGCATAAAGCAACAGCCGCGGCAAAAACCTGCCGTGGCTGTTCTTTATCTTGCAGTGCCGCCGTTTATGCAGCTTTCGTGACGCAAAATTTATTCTTTCTCAAAACTCACGGTCTTTTCTTTCATCGAGATTTTTCCGACACGATAGCCGTAGTTTGTAAGTTCTTTTTTAAAGTTCAGGAACGAGTGGTCTATCGGCACGCCCGTGATATTTTGTATTTCGTCAAAAGTGAGCTTCAGCGACTGCGCACCGCTGTTTTTGACATATTCCCAAAGTGCGTTGTATTTGCTCATTTTTCTGCCTCGTTATTCGTCAATATAGCTATTCCTCTTTTCGAGCACCCACAGGATATCAATTTCTGTGCTCTTGATATGCCGGTTTCTTTGATTATATCAACAAAGTGCCGAAAAATCCACCGTGATATGCAAAAAGGACGCAGTTTGTACTGCGTCCTTTTCTCTGTTCTGTTGTGCTTATCAGCTGCGCTTTTTGCCCTTTTGCTGATTCGCGCTGTGGCAGGAGCCTGCCATAGCACAGTGGGCACAGTTGCAGCCGCAGGAGGATTTGCCTTTCTTTTTATCCTTGACAAGATTATATATAATCAGTGCCACGATAACGGCAAGCACAAGGCATATTATAATGGTTGCAATATTCTTTGATAACCACGCGAGCATTTGAAAAGACTCCTTTCACAGATTGTGTTTTGCTTTATTTCGTAACCTTTACATCGGAGGTCAGCTTTGTCGCTTCCTTGTAAGGACGCACGAGCATGAAGATTATCAGGGCGAGGAAGATGAACGCGAACACAAGGCTTACGATATCAACTGCGCCGTGGATGTTGCCGGTAAAGAGGTTGCCGAACTGGTTTATCATAAGGGAGATAACATAGGCGAAGCCGCACTGATAGCCGATTGCGAACCAGGTCCACTTTGCGCTGTTCATCTCACGCTTGATAGCACCGATAGCTGCGAAGCAGGGAGCGCACAGGAGGTTGAAGACGAGGAACGAATAAGCGGTTATGCCGGTGAACGCCTTTGCAAGGGTCGCATAAACATTGCCGTCTGCGCCGTAGAGAATGCCCATCGTACCGACGATGTTCTCCTTCGCGACAAGTCCGGTTATAGAAGCGACGGTTGCCTGCCAGTTGCCCCAGCCGAGCGGGATGAAGATCCAGGCGATAGCCGAGCCGACCTTTGCGAGCAGGGATTGATCAAGCTGGTCCTCTGCAAGCATTCCGAAGTGGCCGTCTACGAAGCCGAAGTAAGAGGTGAACCAGACAACGATAGTTGAAAGAAGGATTATCGTTCCGGCCTTCTTGATGAAGGACCAGCCGCGCTCCCACATGGAGCGGAGAACGTTCTTGAGGGTCGGCCAGTGATAGGCGGGAAGCTCCATAACAAACGGAGCGGGATCGCCGGAGAACATCTTGGTCTTCTTGAGCA
Organism: Ruminococcaceae bacterium UBA6392; assembly: GCA_002438685.1. Taxonomy (GTDB): domain Bacteria; phylum Bacillota; class Clostridia; order Oscillospirales; family Acutalibacteraceae; genus CAG-177. The sequence goes on from DJQG01000133.1 coordinate 2,497, forward strand.
TGATGCCCGAGCAGATGATAGCCGCCATGCCGATGAAGTAAGCGGAGGTCGATACCAGAGCGGAGCCGCCGAAGAGTGCGCCTGCGATCATGGCGATGAACGGTACCTTAGCGCCGCAGGGGATGAACGTTGTTGTCATTATGGTCATACGGCGGTCGCGCTCATTTTCAATGGTACGCGAAGCCATGATTCCGGGAACGCCGCAGCCGGTGCCGATAAGCATCGGGATGAAGGATTTGCCGGAAAGACCGAACTTGCGGAATATACGGTCAAGGACGAATGCGATACGAGCCATGTAGCCGCACGCCTCAAGAAATGCGAGGAGCAGGAACAGGACGAGCATCTGGGGAACGAAGCCGAGGACAGCACCGACGCCGGCGATGATACCGTCGTTGATAAGTCCGCTGAGCCAGTCGGCCGCGCCGACCTTTTCAAGTCCTTCGCCGACGAGAACCGGGATGCCGGGCACCCACACGCCGTAAGCGGCGGGATCGGGCTCGTCGAAGCCCTTCTCTTCAAGATACTTGACAGCGTCAACATAGGTCATTGCTACCGTTGCCTCTTTGTCATCCTTGGAAAGATTTGCGGGGATTGCCGAATAATAAGCGGTCATGGTGTTGACTGCGAGGGTCTCTTCATCCTCAACATCAACCGTTGCGGTGTCCGCTGTGGGCTGATAGGCTTTCATCTCGGCGAGAGCCTTGTCGGCGTCGAAATCTTCTGCGCCGAAGTCAATGCCGGTGAATGCGCTGACAGCCTCGGTAGCGGCGGTGTAGTCATCAGCGTCGGTCGAATAAGC
>DJQG01000091.1:0-2628 GCA_002438685.1 Ruminococcaceae bacterium UBA6392
GTGCAGAAGCCGTCAGTCGTCGCACGCAAGATGGTCAAGGGCATTGAAAAAGGCAAGAAGAGCGTCAGCCCCTGCGCTCTGTTCGGCTTCGCCAAGGTGCTGATGAAGTTTCTGCCGTTTGTCAGGACTATGTACTGGGGACTCGAAAAGAGAAAGTTCGAGGATTTCAAGCAGAAATCAAGAGCTATCAGCAAAGAGAGCGTGACGAAATGAGCAATATACTTAACACGCCGATGAACATCGGCTCATGCGAAATAAAGAACCGCGTCGTCATGGCGCCCATGCTCATGGGCTTTGGTCAGTTTGACGGAAAACCCACGAAGAAAATGATGGACTACTACGAGGAGCGCGCCAAGGGCGGCACGGGACTTATCATAACCGAGATAACCCGAGTCAACGATCAGACCGGCGCGGGCGCATTCGCGCAGCTCGCAGTCAGCCACGACTATCATATCAAGCCGCTCTCCGAGCTCGCCGAGCGCATCCACCGCCACGGAGCGAAGCTGTTCGTTCAGCTTCACCATCCCGGCAGGCAGAATGTCGGTCTGCTCGTCGGCACCGTTCCGCTGAGCATAAAATGCGAGAATCTGACCCGCGGCGCATACGGAAAGTTTCTCTACAAAATAACGCCGAAGATAGGTCCGACTCTGCTCAAGCACGATATAGTCCCCTCGAGCGTCGCGCCGTCGAAGTGCGATCCGGCATATTTTTCCGCCGGTCGAGTCAGAGCGCTGAGACACAGCGAGATAAAACAGCTCGAACAGCAGTTCATAGACGGCGCAGTGCGCGTCAAGAAAGCCGGCTGCGACGGCGTTGAGCTGCACTCGTCCCACGGATATCTGCTCCAGCAGTTCCTGAGTCCCGTGACAAATCAGCGCACCGACGAATACGGAGGCTCGCTCGAAAACCGCATGAGGTTCATTCTCAACATAATCAAGGGTATTAAAGCGGCCTGCGGCGAGGATTTCCCGCTGATAGTCAGGCTCACCGTCGACGAATGTTACGAGCGCATCGGTCAGCCCGGCAAGGGCTACACGCTCGAAGAGGGCGTTGAAATTGCGCGACGCCTCGAAAAGGCAGGCATCGATGCAATAGACGTTTCGAGCGCCGGTTACGACACCTTCAACTACTGGCTCGAGCCGGTCTCTTTCGAGCCGGGTTGGAGAAAATACATGGCACAAGCCGTCAAAGAGGCGGTGTCAATCCCCGTTATCGCGGCGAACCTCATCCGCTCGCCCGAGCAGGCAGAGCAGCAGCTCGAGGACGGCACTCAGGACTTCATTTCCCTCGGAAGGCCGCACATTGCCGACCCGCACTGGACGGAGAAAGCCATTGACGGCAAGACAATCCGCCGCTGCATCTGCTGCCTCAACTGCATCGAATCGATGGAGGAAAACGCATTTGTCGGCAGCCACGGCGAATGCTCCGTCAACCCGTTTGTCGGTCACGAGGGCGAAGAACTCATAAAGGACGGCAACGGACGCGCGGCTGTTGTTATCGGCGCGGGTCCCGCGGGACTCATGGCGGCGGATATACTCGCGCAGCGCGGATTCAAAGTAACGGTATTCGAGAAGAACGCCGTTCCCGGCGGTCAGATCAATCTCGCCTCCGCGCCGCCCGAAAAGGGCAAGACCGCGTGGATGATTGAAGATCTTGCGAAGATATGCCGCGAAGAGGGCGTTGAGATAAGACTCAATACCCCGGCGACCGCCGAAGCCGTCAAGGCACTCGCGCCCTGTGCGGTTATCGCCGCAACCGGCAGCAAGCCGATAAAGCCGTGCTTCGCAGGCAACTGCCCCGCCGAAGATATTCTAACATTCGAGGATATTCTCAGCGGCAAAGCCGAGCTCAAAGACTGTTCGGTCGCGGTCATCGGCTCGGGACTCACGGGACTTGAAACCGCCCACGCGCTCTGCGAGAACGGATGCAAGGTCACGATAGTTGAAATGGCGAATGAAGTTGCCCCAGGCACATGGATGCAGCACAAGGACGACATCCTGCCGAAGCTCAGGAGTGCCGGAGCGAAGATAAAAACCGGCGAAAAGCTCCGCGAAGTCTACACCGACAGGATAGTTACCGAGAATGTCAAGACGAAGCAGAAAACCGACATTCCCTGCGACAGAGTGGTGCTGTCGCTCGGTTCGAGACCCGACGCATCGGTGGTTGAAGAGCTCAATAAGTGCGGCTTCTCCCCGATAGTCATCGGCGACGCGAACAGGGTCGGCAAAATCGCTGACGCGACAAAGGCGGCATACAAGGCTGCGATATCAATAAAATAATCGAGACGGTCGGGGAATTTTCTCCGACCGTTTTATTTGACAGATGTATTTTCTATATGATACAATTATTTCAGCGCAAAGGAGGCGATCGGGCTGAAGTATATAATCGAGACTATCCGCGGCGCATGGATGCTGCTCGGATTTACAGTCGGAGGTTCGTTAGTAGGGCTGCTGCTCACTATGTCGGTTTTCAGAGACATCATTGAGGCGATTTTCATCGACGGTCTGACGGAGAAAGAGTATCTCGACTACCTGCGGCGAACCGAGCGCAGAAAATATTCCGCGCGCAAAATGGTGCGTATTTACAAAGAGCGTCCGCGCAAATTCAGTTCGAGTATCGTGACATATC
>DJQG01000091.1:2662-2951 GCA_002438685.1 Ruminococcaceae bacterium UBA6392
CACAGTGAGCTTCGTGTTTCTGGCGATTCACCTGATTCTCATCGCCGCTATAATAATCTGCACCTTTCTGCCGATTCATTTCGGGGCGCGGCAGGCGCTCGGGCTGATGGCGGCAAATCTGATTATAGGCGGAATACTCGAGACTTTATATAAGCGGCTGTCAAGCCAAAATGTCGCCGGGGACAAACGCATCGGCGGAAGATCGGCGGGTTACACAAAAAATCTGTTCAAATAATCAATCAAAGCTATAATAAACAAAGCGGTCGAAACAAATCGACCGCTTTTACTT
>DJQG01000064.1:0-1927 GCA_002438685.1 Ruminococcaceae bacterium UBA6392
AGAAAAGAAATGCCGAAACGCGGGTAGTGTGAAAAGTTTGATTATAGTGGGACGCGAAGGTAGTGAGCCAATTATAAACAAATCAAATTTGTTGTATCGGCTGCGCCGATAGCGGACAGCCGCGAGGGCTGTCCCTACAAACGGTCGGTAATGGACAGTTTGAAAATTTTGTGCCGCTGTCGCGGCATCGGTGCGTCGAGTCGCCGCACCCTACAAATATGCATCAATAAAATTGTGCGGGGTTTGCGGGCAAATGATATTCGCCCCTACAGCGCACTTATTCACTATTCACTTTTACTTATTACTTTGAGCGTCAGCGAAACAAACCCCTCAGTCTTGGCTTCGCCAATCCAGCTCCCCTACAGGGGAGCCGAAAAGCGGGCGAACGAAGTTCGCACACTCACAGCAATCTCGTATCGTTGATTATCAGCTCGAAGCTGCAATCGAGCCTGGCGGCGGACTTTTTGCAAAGCACCATGCGCTCGAGGAAAATCTCGAAGTATTCCATCACCGGGCAGATGTCCGTGTCGATCTTCAGGCGCAGGATTATCACTCTGTCCTCGCCGTCGACCTCAAGCTCCGAGTCCACGACCGCGTAGTTGACCCTGTCGTGAATATCCGTGCTGACCGTCTTGCTGTTTCTGACACGGCTTCTGCGCACGTCGCTCTTGTCCGCGAGGATGAGCGCCGCGGCAATCGGGCTGACGGGCGCCGCCGTCTTTTCATCGTGGTGTCCAATCGCGCCGACTATCAGCGCGATGTCCTTCGGGTTTATGTCGAGACTGCGCAGAATGTTGAACGCGAGAATGCCGCCGCTCTGCGCGTGGTCACATCGGTTTATCATGTTGCCGATATCGTGCATGTATCCTGCGACCGCCGCGAGCTCGCACTCGTGGTCGCTGTAGTTAAGTATTTCCAGTATCTCGCGCGACATTTTGGATACCGTGCCCGCATGGGCGAGTCCGTGCTCGGTGAAGCCCAGCTCGCCGAGAACGCGGTTGCCCGCGAGGATATAAGTCTTCAGTTCTTCGTTTTCGTGAATTTTATCGTAGAGTTCCATTTTCTGCACCTCTTTTTTCGCTTTGCAGTGTAAAAAATTTGTAAAAAAACCTGTCGCCTATCTTTTCTTTTGCCTACTTTGTGAGTATAATATAACCAAATAAGAGTTTGGAGGTAATTTTAATGTCCACTGTATTAGTAACCGGCGGCGCGGGCTTCATCGGCTCGCACACGAGCGTAGAGCTGCTCAACGCAGGATATGATATCATTATACTCGATAATTTCGTCAACAGCAAGCCCGAAATCCTTGAAAGAATAAAAGAACTTACGGGCAAGGATTTCAAATTCTATCAGGCGGATATCCGCGACGAGGAGGCAATGACCAAAGTTTTCGCCGAGAACAAGATCGACGCGGTCATTCACTTCGCGGGTCTCAAGAGCGTCCCGCAGAGCGTAAAAGAGCCGCTCAACTACTATGACAACAACATAGCGGGTACGGTCTGCCTGTGCCGCGTGATGGATAAGGCGGGATGCAAGAAGCTCGTCTTCAGCTCGTCCGCCACTGTTTACGGCAGCAAGAACCCCTCTCCGCTCAAGGAGGATATGCCGACGGGCGGCACCACGAACCCCTACGGCACGACAAAGTATTTCATCGAGCAGATTCTTCAGGATCTGTGCGTTTCGGACAGCGAGTGGGGTGTGTCCATTCTCCGCTACTTCAATCCCATCGGCGCACACAAGAGCGGGCGCATCGGCGAGGATCCCAACGGAATCCCCGGCAACCTCATGCCCTATATCACTCAGGTCGCCATCGGCAAGCTCGAGTGCCTCAACGTCTGCGGCAACGACTATCCTACCCCGGACGGCACGGGCGTGCGCGACTATATCCATGTTGTCGACCTGGCGCTCGGTCACATAAAAGCCCTCG
>DJQG01000064.1:2009-2622 GCA_002438685.1 Ruminococcaceae bacterium UBA6392
TTTGAAAAGGCGTCGGGAATCAAAATCAACTACAGAATAGCTCCCCGCCGCGCGGGTGATGTCGCCTGCTGCTATGCGGACGCGACAAAGGCAAAGGAAGTGCTTGGCTGGCAAGCGCAGTACGATATCGACGATATGTGCGCCGACTCATGGCGCTGGCAGTCGCAGAACCCCAACGGTCTGGAATAAGCTGTTCGGAAAGGAACCGGTTTGACGGAACTTTTTGAAAATATACAAAAGCCCGAGACCGCCGTGCTTGTCGGCGTGGATCTGGGCGAATATGACTGCGAGGCGTCGCTCGATGAGCTTGAGGAGCTGGCAAAGACCGCCGGCGCTGAGGTCGAAGCGCGCGTGACTCAGCGGCGAGAGACTCCCGACTCCGCGACCTTCATCGGCTCGGGCAGGCTCAGGGAGATAAAAAACTTCTGCGCCGACAACGATGTCGATCTGCTTATCTTCGACAGCGAGCTGACCCCCTCACAGCAGAGGAATATTGAAGACATAACCGATGTGCGCGTCGTTGACCGCACGCAGCTGATACTCGATATCTTCGCCGCGCGCGCAAGAAGCGGCGAGGGCAAATTGCAGGTAGAGCTGGCGCAGCTGAAATATC
>DJQG01000082.1:0-3521 GCA_002438685.1 Ruminococcaceae bacterium UBA6392
TGCCGCGTGGGCGGCAAAAAATTCTCGCAAAGATTTCATTTTACCGACCGTAGGGGTGAACTTCGTTCGCCTGCTTTCGGCTCTCTCGCGAAGCGACTGAGGGAGTTAATTCGCTTCGCTCAAAGTAAGTATGGACGGATATAATATTGTTGGGTCTCTGCACCCTGCAAAGACACATATTTTTGACCTCAAACAAAAATTTCACCTCGCAACTCAGTGCGCATGGCGCACAGGATATATAATTCTTTATCAAAGGAGAGGATCAAATGAAACAAGGCACGAAGGTTTTTATCTGCCTTCTGTGTGTCGTGCTTGCGACGCTCATCACCGTCGCGTGTATTTTCTGTATCTACTATCCGCACTATAAGCAGAATCAGCACGCCGCGGTCATCGAGGATAAGCCGCTCGGGCGCGGGGAGATGCGCATCATGAGCTGCAACCTGCGCTGCGCGAACGTCATGGATACGGGCAAAAAGAGCTGGTTCTATCGCGCCAATCTCATCGTCAAGAACATCGAAACGGAAGCTCCGACTATTATCGGATTCCAGGAGGCGACGAAGTGGCAGTATAATTATATGTGCCGCACGCTTCAGGGCTATGACTCGGTCATAACCTTCCGCGACGAATCCGCTTTCTCCGAGGGCTGCCCGGTGTTCTACCGCACCGACCTCTATGACCTTATCGACAAAGGCTCGTTCTGGCTCTCCGAGACTCCCGAAAAAATGAGCAAGGACTGGGATTCCGCATGCTATCGCATATGCAGCTATGTTATCCTCAAGGAGAAGCAGACGGGACTCGAATTCGTCGTGTTCAACACGCATCTCGACCATGTCAGCGAAGAGGCGAGGATAAAGGGAATCGGCGTTGTGCTCGACAAGATAGCGCAGTTCGGCTCGCTGCCCGCGATGATAATGGGCGACTTCAATGCAGAAGAGGACACCGAGACATATCGCAGCGCGACCGAGAACTTCTTTGACGTCAAGTATCAGACTAAGAACCCGATAAAGAGCTGCACCTATCAGAACTGGGGCAAGTGCCTTGACGACGACTGCATCGACTACATAATGATCTCCAAGACCGGCTTCAGGGTCAACAGCTACAATGTTGTCAGAACTACCTACGACGGAGTCTATCCGAGCGATCATTTCCCGATAACGGCGAGCCTCACGCTCACGCAGGGCTAATAAAATTACCTCCGTATGGCAAAAGTCATGCGGAGGTTTTCTTTCGATATTAATTAAGAAATTTTCAGGTTGAGCTTCAGTTTGTCGGATATCATTGCGATGAATTCGCTGTTGGTCGGCTTTCCGCGGGAGTTCTGGATGGTGTAGCCGAAATAGGAGTTGAGCACATCGACATCGCCTCTGTCCCAGGCGACCTCGATTGCGTGGCGAATGGCGCGCTCAACGCGCGACGGAGTGGTTTTGAAGGTCTTTGCGACCGTAGGATAGAGAAGCTTCGTGACGGAATTCATAATCTCGTCGTCGTTGACCGCGAGGATTATCGCCTCGCGCAGATACTGATAGCCCTTTATGTGCGCGGGCACACCGATGCGGTGCATTATCTCGGAGACGGTGACCTCGAGGCTGTTGTCCTGCGCGGAAAAAGCAACTATGTTTCCCTGCGCCGGGGCGGAAAGCCCGGTCAGCTGTTTTATCCTCTGGGCGAGCATCTGCGTGTCAAAGGGCTTGATGAAATAGTAGTCTGCGCCGCTCTGCGTTATCTCCTGCTCAAGGCGCGGATTCGCGTTCGACGCGGTCACGAACACCAGCGGGCGCGGCTCAAGGTGCATATCGGAAAGTCCGCCGAGCACGCCTATAGCGTCCGTGCCCTGCATGAAAGCGTCCATGATGAGCACGTCCGGTCTGCTTCCCTGCCTGAAAAGGCGGAGTATCTGCGCGCCGTCTTTTCGGACTGTTTCGACCTCAAAGCCGTTTGCCCGCAGCGCCGCGGCGCAGCCCGTCTGAGTGTCCGTGTCCTGTGCAAGCATGATTTTTAACATTTTTCCCATAATTAGTACCTCCGGGTTGATTTTTCAATTGGATTTTACCATATATGGGAATAAATGTCAATAATAAATTACCATTTTTTGGCAATTTTTATTTTATGCTCCGACTTCGCTACGAAGCGGCGGAATATCCGGGCGAAGATATGCGCTCCGCCTCCTCCGCCATCGTCTGGGCAAATATCGCGTAGCCCTTGAGCGGATCGTTGATAAAAACATGGGTCACCGCGCCGACCAGCATGCCGTTCTGAACTATCGGGCTGCCGCTCATGCCTTGGACTATGCCGCCGGTTTTTTCGATGAGCCGCTTGTCGCGCACCTCGATTATCATGTTGCGCTGGCCGCTTTTTGTATAGATCTTCGTTATCTCGATATCATAATACTGCGGTCCGTCCGCGTCGACGGTCGAGATTATCTGCGCCTTACCGGTTTTGACTTCGTCGGTTATCGCCACGGGCATCTCCCCGGTTTTCGGCAATTCGCTAAACGCGCCATAAACGCCGATGCCGCAGTTTTCATATAGCTCGCCTATCTCTCCCGGCGCGAACACGCCGCACAGCTCGCCGGGCGAGCCGTCCTTGCCCTTATAGCAGCCTTTTACAGCGGCGTTGACCGCGTCGCCGCCGGATATCGGCAGCTCTTCACCCGTGTCAACATCGCAGACCGCGTGACCGAGCCCCGCAAAAATTCCGTTTTTGCGGTCATAGAAAGTCACCGTTCCTATCCCCGCCGACGAGTCGCGCACCCACAGACCGGCTTTGAATTTGCCGTCGGTTTTGCTTCGCGCGGGCAGGAGTTTCACCGTCTGCTTTTTGCCTGCGCGCTCAATGAGCAGCTCGACCTCGTCGCCTCCGCTCGACTCAACGGCGGAGGAAATATCGTTGTTTCGGCTGACGGGCAAGCTGTTTATCTCTAAAATAATATCGCCCTTTTTCAGCCCCGCGCGAGCCGCCGGATCAACTGCGCCCGACGCCGTCCCGATCTCCTCGCTGCCGACTATCAGCACGCCGCGCGTATAGAGCCTGATGCCGAAAATTTCGCCGCCGACGGTGACATATCTGCGCTGAGACACTTTCACCTTTGCGGTCTTGACCGGGAACACCCCGAACGCTTTTACCTCAAGCTCGTATTCGCCCTGCGGCGATGCGGACGCGGACGCAGAAAACACGCTCTCGCCGATATCGGCGTCGCTGCCCGCGACGACGCTGTATTCGTCGGGCAGCTGGATATCGCCGTAAGCGACGCAGGAAAAAATTCCCACCGAGAGCATGAGCGCGACCGCGCTGAAAAATCTTATGACTTGCTTCATGCTCCGCCCCCTTTTTGATTTTGTCCGCACTGCGGACACCGTTATTTTTTCCGCGCCGCGCGACATTATCGCCGGAAAACAAAGGGCAAAAAAAGATGGAAAATTTTATATTAAATTGTAGACCATGTGCTTACGCAGATCATCCGTCCCTACCGCATACTTTTTCACTATTCACTTTTACCTATTACTTTGAGTGTTAGCGAATTA
>DJQG01000082.1:3558-4039 GCA_002438685.1 Ruminococcaceae bacterium UBA6392
TCAGTCTTGGCTTCGCCAATCCGGCTCCCCTACAGGGGAGCCAAAATAAAATTTACTTCCAAAGTTTGATGTAATAAGCTTTTTGTGCCGCTCCGCCCGCTCAAACACACCACCGCAAACAAAACACCGACCCCGAGATATCCCGGAAGTCGGTGTTTTACTATACAATTTATTATACAATATAATCTTTGTATCTTTCGAGGAGCTTTGCGTCCGCGGTGACGGTCATCAGCAGTCCGTCCGGGCGGTATTCCTCGCGGTCGAGCGCACCCTTTTCGCGCAGGAGCGCGGCATCGGATCCCATGGAATAGGGGAGCAGGAGCGTAACCTTTTTGCGTGTTGGCGGCAGTGCCCTGACCATCTCGTTTAAGAGCCTGTCCAGTCCCTCGCCCGTGAGCGCGGATATTTTGACGCTGTGCAGTCCCGCCGAGAGCCACGAGAGATCCGGCGCGGCGTCACACTTGTTGAACACGGCGATTAT
>DJQG01000051.1 GCA_002438685.1 Ruminococcaceae bacterium UBA6392
ATATACAAATCCCAATTTACCACCGATAAACGGCTCACTTCTATACATCCTGCAATAACATAAAACCGACCTATAAATCATAGGTCGGTTTAACTGTTTTATGAACGCCCGCTGAATATCGGCTGATTTTTATCTCGTCAATACTCTGACCCACTTGAAGCGGTTGACTTTGACTATCGCCACGAAGCATTTTAGTATCTGATCCGCCTTGAGCAGAGCAAAGGTGACCGCAGGCGGGAACTTGAAATAAAACGCCGAGAGCGCGGAGAGCGGAAGCACGATACACCACATGAACACTATATCGTTGAAAAAGACGAAATTCGTATCTCCGCCGCCCGAGACTATGCCCGTGAGGCACGGCATTTCATACGCTGTGCCTATCGCCGTGACGCAGAGGATGAGCACGAATATATTTGCGAGCTCCGCCGTCTCGGCCGAGGCGTTATAGACCGAGATTATCGGCTTTCGGACTAAAAGCAGAACTAAAGAAGTCAGCACGCCGATAATCAGGAACATCAGCTGCATGGTCTTTGCGCCGCTCTTGACCTTTTTCATGTCTCCCTCGCCGACTGCCATGCCCGTCATGACGCGCGCCGCGTCACCTGTTGCATAGGCAACGACCGAGGTGCACTGGAACAGTGTCTGCGCTATGCTCGACGCCGCGATGCCGGAGGCTCCGAGCCTGCCGAGTATCGCCGCCTGAACGGACATCGCAACGCCCCAGGAAATATTCGAGAGCAGGAGCGGCACGCCCGATTTCATGAAGTCGGCTATATAACTGCGCTCGAGCGCGAAGACATCTTTTATTCTGAGCTTTAACTTTTTATCGATGAATCTGCAATAGATTATGCTCGCGATAAACTCGACCGCCCTCGAGGTCAGCGTAGCATATGCAGCGCCCTTCACTCCGAGCTCGGGTGCGCCGAAGTGACCGTAGATGAGAGTATAGTTGAGGCAGATATTTATAAGCAGGGTCGAGAGTGAGATATAAAAGCCTATTCTTACCGTCTCGACGCTGCGCATGACTCCGAGCAGCGAGTTTGAAATCGAGAACATAAGATAGGAGAATACCATTATTTTCAGGTATTCCACGCCCGCCGGGATGATGCTCTGCTCGTTCGTCAGCAGTCCCATGACCCCATAGGGCACGAACCAGACTATCGCGGACATAATCGCGCTGAGCAATAAGCTTATCCAGAATCCGACCGCGAAAACGCGCTTTATCGGCTCGGTTTGGCGTTTGCCCCAGTACTGCGAGATGATAACGCCCATTCCGGACGCGGTGCCCGTGACGACCATTTGCAGAAGAAACTGCACCTGATTCGCTATCGCAACGCCGCTGAGCGCCGTCTCGCTGTAAGCCCCGAGCATGATATTGTCCGCGAGATTGACGCCGTAGACGATAAGATTCTGGAGCGCTATCGTCATGGTCATCGTGAAGAAGTCGCGGTAAAATTTCTTGTCGCGTACCAACATTTTCATTCCCCCAAAAGACACATACCGCCGTATTATAGCACTTACCGCGCGGTTTGACAACACCCGGCGGATATACTATAATCTTGTCGAAACCTGTGTAGGAGATGTTGAAATGAAGAAGCTTAGAAATATATTCTGCGCGGCTCTCGCGCTGCTGCTTGCGATGTCCTGCGCGGCGTGCTCGAAGAATGTTGAGGACGGAACCACTTCCGATTCAGAGCCGGACACGCGGGTCACTGTTATATCCGCCGACGGCACAACGGCAAAGACCGTTATTTCAAACGACGGCGGCACGCTCGCACAAAACGGCGAGACGAAAAATCAGCCCGCGGCGGGCGGAGACAATGCTCGGGAGCCGGAGAGCCCGGACGGCGGCTCGGGTCAGCGCGAAACCGTGCGCGTCACGATAACCGAGGGCATGACCCTGACTCAGATATTCAAAAAGCTCGAGGCAAACGGCGTGTGCTCTTTTAACGATTTGATGAAGACCGCCGAGAGCTATGACTACAGCTACTATCCGCTCATCGCCGCAAGACCGTCGAACACAAGGGCGTTCAAGCTCGAGGGCTATCTTTTCCCGAACACCTACGACTTCTACAAAAACGAAAAGCCGCAGGACGCGATAGGGCGTTTCCTGCGCGTTGGCGAAAAGTACATAACCTCTGCCGACAGGGCAAAGGCAAAATCCATGGGCTGTTCGATGGATCAGGTGCTGACCGTCGCGTCGATAATCGAAAAAGAGGGTGCGAACCCCAACGAGGTCAGAAAGATAGCCGCCGTCATATACAACCGCCTCAAAGCGGGCATGCAGCTGCAAATGGATTCGGGCATCTACTACATCGAACGCAATGTCAAGCCCTATATCTCCGGCGATGTCAACCGCTACAACAGCCTCTACAATATGTACAAATGCAAAGGTCTGCCCGCAGGTCCGATATGCAACCCCGGTGCGCGGACGATAAACGCGGCGCTCGATCCGGCGGATGTATCTTATCTCTATTTTTGCCACGACTCGAGTGCAAAATACTACTATGCCGACACATATGAGGAACATCTCGAAAATCTGAAGAAAGCCGGAATTGCATCATAAGTTGCGAAAATGTCGGATAATTCACAGAAAATTCAAGTTTTGATTCTCCTCCGGGTATAAAAATGGACTTTGAGTGATATAATTGTACTAAAGTACATTTTTGTACTCGGAGGACAGTTTTTATGAAAAGAACACAGCTGAAAGACAGGCAGCTACCCGACTACACACGGGGAGAAGAGATATTCAACATGGTCACGCACATAGTCGGCGGCGGTCTGGCGGTAGTCATACTCGTCGCCTGCGTGACGGTCGCGGCACTCCACGGGAGCATATCGGGAGTCATAACCTCGATAGTCTACGGGCTGTCGATGATAATGCTCTACACCATGTCGAGCGTCTATCACGGCGTGCCGCGCGGCTACGCGAAGAAAGTTTTGCAGGTCATCGACCATTGCACGGTATATTTTCTGATAGTCGGAACATACACGCCGATTGCGGTCTGCGGACTGACTAAAGTCAACAAGGCAGTCGGCTGGACGGTGTTCGGCATCGTCTGGGCTCTCGCGGCGGTGGCGATAACACTAACGGCGATAGACCTCAAAAAGTTCCGCGTATTCTCGATGATATGCTACATGGGCATGGGCTGGTGCATAATCTTCGCCGTCGTGCCGACATATCACGCGCTGGGGCTCGGCGGATTCCTCCTGCTCGTCGCGGGCGGTCTGCTCTACACCTTCGGTGCGATACTCTACGGGCTCGGGATAAAGCATCGCTATATGCACTCGGTTTTCCATATCTTCGTTATCCTCGGCAGCCTCGCGCACTTCTTCTGCATAGCGCTCTATGTGCTGTGAAAAATGGCAATAAACATCGGCACAAACACAAAATCCTACCCACAAAAAAACTATGGGTAGGATTTATTTTGATTATTATCAAAGATACTTCTTGATAAACTTATCAACGGTTGACCAATATTTTTCGGGGTCGACGGTCGAGGCTTCTGCGTGCGGTGCGCCGGGGATAACCAGCTTCTCCTTGTCGCACGCGGCGGCGCGGTAGACGCGCTCCTGCATCCAGAACGGGACGAAATCGTCCTTGTCACCGTGGATGAACAGGGTCGGCGTGACGGAGCGCGAGACCTGCTCGATGCACGAAGCTTTCTTCATGTCGTAGCCCGCTCGCAGCATCGTTGCGCTTCTTGCAGCAGAGAGGAACGGGAAGGTCGGCAGACCGTAGGCGTCCTTCATGTTGGCTCTGCACTCGTCCCAGACGGATGTATAGCCGCAATCTTCAATAGCGCAGACGACATTCGATTCGAGCGGCTCGCCGGTAGTCATCATGACCGTCGCCGCGCCCATTGAGAGACCGAAGAGCACAATCTTCGCGTTCGCATTCTCGTTGATTATGTAGTCGATCCACGCCTTGATGTCGATTCTGTCGTTCCAGCCCATGGTGACATAGTTCGACTCGCTCGCGCCGTGACCGCAGAGATACGGGAACAAGCAGTTGTAGCCCATCTCGTGGAATTTCTTGCCGAACGAACCCATTCTTCTGGGCGAGCCGGTGTAGCCGTGAATGACTATCACCCAGACATCGCTCGGCTCATCTGCAAGGATTATCTCGCCGTGGACATATCCGCCGCGGGGAGTGACTATCTTCACCTTTGCGGGGCTTGCGGAGTCAAACCACTCCATGCCCTCTTTGGTGATGCCGTCATACTCGTTCTTTTTTTCGTCCATTTTTTTGGCGATGGACTTTTTGCTCATGGTCTTGTTGAAAATCGCGTTGCCGACAGCAAGATACGCCGCGCCGACTGCTGCACCTGCGGAAGCGGCTGCTATGACAAGCTTTTCAGATGAACTTTTCTTTCCCACTGAAATTCATTCCTTTCATTTTTATATGAGCTTTATACAGGAGTATTCTATCATAAAAAGTCTGCAGTTGCAATAACAAAAAGCCCCTGCAAAATAACGCAGGGACTCCTGATATGTACCCGCCGCGCGGCGGGTGAGGCTTATTCCTCGTTGAGCTTATTGCGCTTGTTCTGAGCCTTGTTCTCCTGCTGATTCTGCTGCTTGTTGTTCTGCTGCTGATTCTGCTGGTTCTGACCCTGCTTGTTCTGCTGATTGCGGTTTTCCATTGAGAGCACACTCCATAGATCCCTTCGCGGGAAAATTAGGATTTTTTCAAATCCGTTTTATATTCTTTCCCTATGTTCTCGTTTTTATGAGCCTGAAAATAATGAAATTTTTGCCTTTTTCTGATATAATTTATAATAGAAAGCTTACGGAGGTCAGCAGATGGAAATATCCGACGAACTCATATCGCATCTCGAATCGCTCGCGCACATAGAACTTGACGCCGGCGAGCGCGAGGATTGCCGCAGAGATTTTGAAAAGATAATATCATATATGGACACGCTGTCGGCACTCGATACCGACGGCGTTAAGCCGCTGACCGGTTTATCCGACACGGTGAATGTCCTGCGAGAAGATGAACCGGGCGAGACGCTCAGCGTAGAAGAGGCTCTGTCGAATGCTTTTGAAACGGCGGACGGCTGCTTCTGCGTCCCGAAGACAGTGGAATGAGGTGCGCTATGGGAGATATTATTAAAGATTCCGCCCTCGTTCTGGCAGAAAAAATCAGGCGCGGAGAGATAAAAATCACCGAAGTTTTGGACGCCGTATATGAATCCGAGGAGCAGAACAAAGAACTCAACTGCTTCATCACGCTCTGCCGCGAGCGAGCATATGAAAAAGGCTCGGAGATACAAAGACGCATCGACGCGGGCGAATATATATCGCCGCTTGCGGGTGTGCCTATAGGCATAAAGGACAACATCGCGGTAAAAGATGTCAAAATGACCTGCGGGTCGCGGATGCTCGAAAAATATGTACCGCCCATGAGCGCGGCGGCGGTAGAAAAGCTCGAAGAGGCGGGGCTTATTATCGTCGGCAAGCTCAACATGGACGAGTTCGCCATGGGTTCGACGGGCGAGACTTCGTATTACGGCGCGGTGCTCAATCCCGTTGACAAAACACGCGTGCCCGGCGGGTCATCTTCGGGCGCGGCGGCGGCAGTCGCGGCGGGGATAGTCCCGCTCGTGCTCGGCTCGGACACGGGCGGTTCGGTCAGGCAGCCCGCGGCATTCTGTGGGGTTTTCGGCTTCAAGCCGACCTACGGCACCGTCTCGCGAAACGGGCTTGTCGCTTATGCATCGTCGTTTGACCAGATAGGCGCGATAGCGAAAAATGCCGCCGACTGCGCGGCTCTCGCGGCGATAATATTCGGGCGCGACTGCGGCGATTCTACAACAGAAGATATTTCTCCCTTTCGTTCGGATTTTGTCGGGTTCTATTCGCTCTGCGACAAAATTATAGGCGTGCCGAATGAATTTATTGATGACTGCGGCGAAAATATACGCAGCGCGGTGAATAATGCGCTCAAAAAAGCTGAATCGCTCGGCGCGAGGGTTGAATATTTCCCGCTTCCGCCGCTCAGGTTTGCCGTGCCCGCCTATTATATAATCGCCTGCGCGCAGGCAAGCTCTAACCTCGCGAGATATGACGGGGTGCGTTTCGGGCGGCGCGCACAAGATACAGATGACCTGACAAAAATGTATATCAAAAGCCGCTCCGAGGGCTTCGGGCGCGAAGTCAGGCGCAGGATAATGCTCGGGAATTTCGTGCTCAGCGCGGGATACTACGACGCATATTACAACAAGGCGCTGAGAGCGCGCAGGGTTATACGCGACGCGCTTTCGGACGCTTTCAAAAAATATGATTTCATCGCGGGCGCCGTTTATCCGTCAACCGCGCCGAAGCTCGGCGAGAGCCTTGACGACCCACTGAAAACCTATATCGGCGACGCATACACCGTCCCGGCGAACCTCGCGGGGCTCCCGGCGATAAGCGTGCCGTGCGGAAAAACAGCCGCGCTTCAGCTCATGGCGGCGCCGTTCGCGGACGGGAATCTTTTGGGCGCGGCGAGATGTCTCGGGGAGGCTTTCAAATGAGATACGAAACTGTTATCGGACTCGAAGTCCACATAGAGCTGCTGACTGAGACAAAGATATTCTGCTCCTGCCCGACTGAGTTCGGCGGCGAGCCGAACACGCATGTCTGCCCCGTGTGCCTGGGTTTACCCGGCACTCTGCCGACGCTGAATAGAAAAGCCGTTGAGCTTTCCGTCCGCGCGGGACTCGCGGCGGGCTGCGAGATAGCACCCGTAAGCTGCTTCGACCGCAAAAATTATTTTTACCCCGACCTGCCGAAGGCTTATCAGATATCGCAGCTATATCTGCCACTGTGCCGAAACGGCTCGGTTACGCTCGACAGCGGCAAAATTATACATATAAAAGAGATGCACATGGAGGAGGACGCGGGGAAGCTCATGCACTCCCCAGACGACAACCGCACGCTCATCGACTTCAACCGATGCGGAGTTCCGCTGCTTGAGATAGTCAGCGAGCCGGATATGAGAAGCGCCGAGGAGGCAGTCGAATATCTCGAAAAGCTGCGCGAGCTGATGCGCTTTGCCGGCGTTTCGGACTGCCGGATGCAGGAAGGCTCGCTGAGAGCGGATATAAATCTCTCCGTCCGCCCGGAGGGTGAAGTAATGCTCGGAACGCGCACGGAGATGAAGAATCTCAACTCGTTCAGAGCCGCCGAGCGCGCGATAAAAAGCGAGAGTGAGCGGCAGATATCGCTGGTTGAAAACGGTGAAAATATTATTCAGGAGACCCGGCGCTGGGACGACGGCACAGGTATGAGCTACGCGATGCGCTCGAAAGAGGACACGTGCGACTACAAATATTTTCCCGAGCCGGACATTCCGTCGGTGGTCGTTTCAACTTCCGACATTGAGAAGATAAAAAATCAGATGCCCGAACTGCCGCAGGCGAAGCGCCGCCGCTGGAGCGAGGAATATAATCTCGGCAGAGCGGACATTGACACACTGATGTCCTCGCCGTTCACGGCGGAGCTCTTCGACCGCACGGTCGAGCTCTGCAAGAGCGCTAAAAGCGCCGCATCGTGGATAAATGTTGAGTTGCCCGCCGTACTTCGCGGCGCGGGAATGAGCATTGAAGATGCGAATTTCAACCCCGACTCGTTGGGCAGGCTCATAAACATGCTCTCATCAGGGGAGATAAACCGCGGCACGGCGAAAAAAGTCTTTGCAAAAATAGTGACCGAAAACGCTGACCCGGCGGAATATGTCCGAAAAAACGGACTTTCTCTGATGACCGACGCGGCGGCGATAGAGGGCGCGGTCAAACGCGTTATCGCCGAAAACGAAAAGAGCGTCTCGCAGTACAAAGACGGCAAGACGCAGACGTTTCAGTATCTTATCGGGCAGTGTATGCGTGCGCTCGGCGGCAAAGCCCCGGCGGCGGCAGTCACGGAAGCGCTTAAAAGGCTGATATAAAAAATAAAACTTCCGTTTTGCATAAGCTCCGGCTTGTCGATAAACCCGGTTTTTGGAGCTTTGCAGAAATCAGAATCAATACTTCCCTTGTGTAAAGGGATATGGCGCGAAGCGCCGGAGGGATTGTTTTGAATAAGTTGCAATTTTTTAATTGCCGGGTATTTTGAACTTTCACGCAACAACCCCTCAGTCACGGCTTTGCCGTGACAGCTCCCCTTACACAGTGGAGCCTTTGGACTCGTGCATAACAGACTTTTTCAACAGACTGAAACCTCCGTTTTGCGGAAGTTCTCCGGTTATATAATCTTTTTCAGGTTAAGGGTAAGAAATCAGTGCCGGCTTTGTCAGCACAGGGTCATCGATTCCCGCAATGTTAACGCGTTGGAATAATAATGCCGTAATTTCATAATATAACCCAAAATAGCAAAGGACTGCCGAATAACGGCAGTCCCGTTTTGCTTTTGTTTTATGCTTCGACTTCGGTGAGATTCAAAGTACCCCAGCTGTCGTTATTGAGAGTGAGCACATTGTTGTCCTTGTTATACGACGCGGTGAAGGTTATCTCCGTGCCCGCCTTGAAGCCTGCGATGGCTATCTCGGGGACTATGGTCACTGTCGCGGGGTCAGCCTCGGTGTCGACTTTGTATGTACCGGAGACCGAAGTGCCGACGGAGATGCCGAGGATATTGAGGTTGCTCGACTCATACTGGAAAGTGCCGTCCTCTTTGAACTCGATAGTCGCGTTGTTCTGCGAGTCGCTCCACTTGCCGACTATGAGCTTGTCGATTTTTGCTCCGCAGCCCGCAAAGGCGCAGACGATTATCGCGACAGCCATAACGAGAGCCGTCAGCCTGAGAGTTTTTTTCATTGGTGATTACCATCCTTTCTGTTTTGCCGCTTTTCTTCCATGCTCATTATATCACACTTCGCTCATTTTTGTCCATAGGTGCAGCGGTTAGTACCCTGTAACACCTG
>DJQG01000002.1:0-7612 GCA_002438685.1 Ruminococcaceae bacterium UBA6392
AGCCGTTCCCTCGCCCGTCTCCATTAGCTATCAAACACTGCGGCGCGGCTATTGGAAGCCTGAGTATAAAGACTGACTGTGACGCAAACTTTTCTTTGCGGTGTACTAAGCGATAAACAAATTCCATTTTCTCGCTTCTTTCAATAACGACACGCAATATAAAAAGTCCCGACAGCTATTACTGCCGGGACTTCTTTTGTATTATGCTTTTTACTTTACTTCTTCTGCGGTGCGGAAGCCCTTCTTGACGAGGAGGTTGTTTATTCTGTCCTTCGGGTCGAGAAGCTTGCTGACCGAGGTGTCGTGGTTCAAAGTGTCGATAATGTAGGAGATGTACTTCGACAGGTCGACCTCGACATACCACTCGCGCTGTTTGAGCTCGGGGGTTCTGTAGATGAGGTTGGTGGTGAACACCTTGTTGATAAGACCGCTTTCGTATGCCTTGTCGAAAACCTCAAGCCCGTTGCAGAACAGACCGAAGCAGGTGCAGACGAAAATTCTTCTCGCCTTGAGCTCCTTGAGCTTCGTCGCAACTTCGATCATTGACTCGCCGGAGGAGATCATGTCGTCAACAATGACAACATCCTTGCCCTCAACATTGTCGCCGAGGAACTCGTGGGCGATTATCGGGTTTCTGCCGTCAACAACGACCGAGTAGTCGCGTCTCTTGTAGAACATACCGAGGTCAACGCCGAGGACGGCCGAATAATAGATGCAGCGACCCATGCCGCCCTCATCGGGGGAAATTATCATCAGATGATCGTTGTCAATCTTGAGATCGGGGATGTTCTTGACGAGCGCCTTTATCATCTGGTAAGCGGGCTGAATGTTTTCAAAGCCGTGGTTCGGGATAGCGTTCTGAACTCGTGCGTCGTGCGCGTCAAAGGTGATGAGGTTGTCCACTCCGAGAGCGCTCAGCTCCTGAAGAGCCATGGCGCAGTCAAGGGATTCTCTGCTTGAACGCTTGTGCTGTCTTCCTTCGTAGAGCATGGGCATGATGACGGTGATGCGTCTTGCCTTGCCGCCGATTGCGCTGATGGCGCGCTTGAGGTTCGCGTAGTGATCGTCGGGGCTCATCATATTGTCCTTGCCGTACATCTTATAGGTAAGACCGTAGTTGAACATATCGCAGACGATGAAGATATCGTAGCCGCGAACGGACTGCTGGATGTGGCACTTCGATTCGCCCGAACCGAAACGCGGGAATACCGCCTTGATGAGGTAGGAGTCGCGTTGATAGCCCGAGAACGCGATGGTTGTTTTGTGCTCGCTCTCGCGGATCTCACGCCATGTTTTGAGATAGGCGTCGATCTTTGCGGCAAGCTCCTCACAGCCGGGCAGTGCGATGAGCGCAAGCGGTCCTACCGGAATAGTTGAAAAATCCGGTGCAGTTAAAGCTTCTGACATAATAATTCCCTCCGCAGATTAAATTGTCTTTTTTACCTTCATCTAACATTATATAACAAAAAACGCCCGATTGATAGTCAAAAAGAACTTTTTCGAAAAAAATCTGCCGCAGACAAATGAGCGTTTTTTGTTAATTATGACAATTTTAAAACTTATGAGTTGGACACATGGACATCGAGCTGGTTGAACGGAATATTTATTCCGTTTTCGTCGAAGGCTGTTTTGACATCCTCCTGCAATTTGTAGTAGGCGGTCAGATAATCGGAAGACGAGCACCACGCCATAAGCAGAAGGTCGATGCTGCTCGCCGACTGCTGCTTGACGACGACTTCCGGCTCGGGATTTTTATAGACGAGCTCGTTCTTGAGCGCCTGCGCACGGAGCACCTGCTTGGCGAGGGCTATGTCGTCGGAGTAGGAGACGGAGAAGGTCATGTCGAGCCTGCGGCGTCCTTCGGCGTTGTAGTTGATGATGTTGTTGCTCGTGATGTGCGAGTTCGGGACGATGACGCGCTTGTTGTCAACGGTCGTGAACACCGTATACATCAGCTTTATCTCGTGAACCCGTCCGCTTATGTTCTCAAGCTCAACGAAATCGCCGCTTTTGAAAGGCTTGTTGACGAGTATCTGTATGCCGCTGGCAAACTGGGCGATGCTGTTTTGCAGACCCATGCCGGCGGTCAGTCCCGCTGCGCCGAGGGCGGCGATGAACGAATTCAGATTGAAGCCGAGAGTCGAGAGCGCGGAGAGTATGACCGCGAATCTCAGCAGCCAGACCACGATACTGCGCAGAAACGAGTGGATGGATGCGTCAACGCCCTTTCGCGTCAGACCTTTTATCAGCAGTTTGCCGATAAGGGAGCTGACCCAGAAGCCGAGCGCGATTATTATTACAGCCCCGGCGAGCTTCGGCAGCGCGTCGACGAGCTTCGATATAAATGTTTCAATGTCAAATGCCGAGAGTTTTTCCGTCATATCTTTTTCCTCCGTTTTGGGTATGTTTCATTATACCAAATGCGCCCCGAGTTTACAACCTTTTGGACAAATGCGCCCGAATGTGCAACTTTGCGACAGCGGGCGAATGTTGGGTATTTAATCGCGCTTTTCGGTGTGATAAAATATCCGATAGGATGCGGACATATAGATATGAGTATTATAGATAAAATAATATTTATTTGTGCTATATGTTCATTTTTCGGTCATAATTTTGTGGTAAAATAACAGAAAATGCGGCGGAAAAATATTTTATATATATGTTCGCCGATGAAAGGAGCGTGTTTCTATGGCGTCCGAAATGCTTTCAAAGGTGCTCGATGCCGAAAATTCGGACAAAGAGGCGCAGAAAGCGGCGCACGAACAGGCGCAGAAAACCGTCGACGCGGCGGTCGAAGCGGGCGAGGGCGCAGTTGCAAGAAAGAAGGCTGAGGCCGCAAAGAAAGCGGAAGAGATCATCGCGGGCGCACGCGAACAGGCGCGTGCAAACGAGGAGAAAGCCGAAAAGGCGGCAGAGGAGCGCAAGAGCGAAGTGCTTGCGGCTGCCGAAGCGCACAGAGCCGAGGCAATCAGAGCGGTTATGGAGACGGTGATCTGATGAAACGGCTCAGAAATTACAGAAAAGTCAGGAGGTGTCAGGTTGGCAAAGCTTAAAATGAAGTGCATCGAGCTGCTCGCTCCGCTTGAGCAGAGCAAGGAGATAATCGACTGCCTTCAGCGTATGGGTACTGTCGAGCTGACCGACTGCGAAGAGAGCGAATCGCTCTGCAAGCTGTCAACGGGCGTCACCGTTTCGACCTTCGAACGGTATCTTGCGGCGGCGGAGAGTGCGCAGAAAACGCTCGACAAATATGCTCCGCAGAAAAAAGGACTGATGCAGAGCCTTATGTCATCGTTCGGCGGCAGAAAGGAGCTCGAGGTTTCGGAGTATATTAAAAAAGCCGATGAGGCGGATGAAATACTCCGCGAGTGCTATAGGATAAACTCGCTCGAAGCGGATATGCGCGAATATGCGGCGGACAATGTCCGATGCCGCACCGCGATGGACGCGCTCGAGCCGTGGCTGAGTCTCGATATCCCGATGCAGTGCAAAGGCACGGATTCGTCTGCGGTGTTTATCGGTTCGTTTCCGGTGCAGTATGACGCGCAGTCGCTGCTCGAAGCGATAGCGGCGGCAGCGCCGGAGATAAACGAAGTCGACGCGCAGATAATCTCGGCGAACAGCGAGCGCACTTGCGCTGTTGTGATGTGCCACAGGGAGTGCGAGAAAGAGATATTCGAAGCGCTGAGAACGCTCAATTTCGCTTATCCGTCCGACCCGACGAAGCATCCGCCGCGCGTGAGATACGAGCGGCTTCAAAAGCAGATCGAGCAGAACGAGAAAGATTCCGAAACGGCGCGAGCCGAAATAGTGAAGCTTGCGGGCTGCTATGATGACATCAGCTTCGTCATTGATTATTTCACGATAAAGAAAGAAAAATACTCGGCTATTGAACGCATAGCCATGACGAACCGCATCTTCGTCCTCACGGGATATATCCCCGAGAAGCGAGCCGCAAAAGTCATTGACGCGCTCGAAAAGAAATACACGGTCGCCATTGAAATTACCGACCCGGACGCGGATGCCGATGTGCCGGTGCTGCTCGAAAACAACGCCTTTGTCGAGCCCGTCGAGCCGATAACCGAGATGTATTCGATGCCAAACCGCGACGATGTCGACCCGAACCCCGTTATGGCGTTCTTCTACTATGTCTTCTTCGGCATCATGCTCTCGGACGCGGGCTACGGCGTGGTAATGGTCATCGCCATGCTCATAGCCAAGGCGAAGCTCAAGCTCGAGCCCAAGATGAAAAAGACGGTCAATATGTTCTTATATTGCGGAATCTCGACCGTTTTCTGGGGCACGATGTTCGGCAGCTGGTTCGGCGACGCGCCGCAGGTCATAGCGCGCGAGTTCTTCGGCAAGGAGATAGCGTCGACGGCGGTCTGGTTTGAGCCGGTCAACGACCCGATGAAGCTGCTGCTCTATTCGTTCCTGTTCGGCATAATCCACCTGTTCGCAGGTCTTGCGGTCAGGTTCTATATGCTCTGGAAGGACGGCAAGAAGCTTGATGCATTCTGCGATGTCGTTCCCGTCTATCTGCTCGTCGCAGGTATCGCACCGCTGGGTGCCGGAATCATAATCGACGTGCCGCAGACGCTGACGGCAATAGGCAAATATGTCGCCCTTGTCGGCGCGGTGCTGACCGTTCTGACGAGCGGGCGGAGCGCCAAGAATATTATCGGCAAGCTCGGCGGCGGACTCTACGGGTTGTATAACACGGCGTCCGGATATCTCGGAGATATCCTCTCCTATTCGCGCCTGCTGGCGCTCGGACTTTCGACCGGTGTTATAGCGACGGTTATTAACCTGCTCGGCACGATGCCCGGCAACAAAGCCGCAAAGCTTATATTGTTTATTATAGTATTCCTGCCCGGACATACGGCGAACATCGCGATAAATCTTATCGGCACATATGTCCACACGAACAGGCTTCAGTATGTTGAATTCTTCTCAAAATTTTATGAGGGCGGAGGACGCTCCTTCACCCCCTTAAAAGCAGATACAAAACACTTCAGATTCAAGGAGGAAATACAGTAATGTCTATTTTTTCAAGTCTCGGAACATCAATAGCCGTCCTCGGCGCCGCTCTTGCGGCTATCCTCTCCGGTATGGGCTCCGCAAAGGGAGTCGGCCTTGTCGGTCAGGCTGGAGCGGGCGTTATCACAGAAGACCCCACGAAGTTCGGTAAAGTGCTTATCCTTCAGATCCTCCCCGGTACCCAGGGACTCTACGGCTTCCTTACCGCGTTCCTTGCGCTCAACAGAATGGGCGTTATCGGCAGCGGCTTCGAGCCTCTCTCGATAGAAAAAGGTCTTATGATGTTTGCGGCATGCATGCCCATAGCGATAGTCGGTTATTTCTCCGCAATAGCTCAGGGCAAGACTGCGGCGGCAGGCGTCAGCATAATAGCCAAGAAGCCCGACCAGAACGGTAAGGCTATAACCATGGCGGCAATGGTCGAGACCTACGCCGTTATCGCCCTGCTCGTCTCGATCCTTTCGATCTTCAGCATCAGCGGACTCAATATCTGATGACCGAAAAAACGACGCGTATGCGCCGGCGAAAGGGATGAAATGATGAGCGGACTTGACAGAATAATTGAAAAAATAAACGCCGATTCTCTGGCGAGCTGCCGCGAGATTGCGGATCAGGCGCAGAAAAAGGCGCAGGATATCGCGGAGGACGCGAACGCGCGCGCCGAAAAGGCTTATTCCGATATTATAGCGGATGCCGAGAAAAAGGCACAGTCGATATTAAATATGTCCGAAGCGAATATAAAAGGCATTGCCCGCAGAGCGGAGCTCTCGGCGAAGGTCGAGGCAGTCGACGCGGCGATAGAGGCGGCTTATGACGCAATGTGCCATATGGGCGCGGACGATTATTTCGCGGCGCTCGAAAAGCTCGCTGTCAGAAACGCCTGCAAGGGCGAGGGGGAGATGAGGCTATCAAAAGCCGATCTTGACCGCGTGCCGGCGGGCTTTGTTGAAAGAATAAACGCCGGATTGAAAGACGCTTCGGTGAAGTTCGCGGCGCAGGGCGCGGATATCGAAAACGGATTTATCCTCGCCTACGGCGATATCGAGATAAACTGCACCTTCAGAGCGCTCATAAACGAGCAGAAGGACACCATCCGCGAAAAAGTCTGCGGCGTGATATTTTAAACGGCGGTGAAAAATATGCATGAAAATGAATATGCCTACGCCGTAGCGCGAATCAGAGCGAACGAAGTGAATCTGCTCACCCCCGCCGAGACGGAACAGCTGATATCGGCAGAGAGCTATGAGGCGGCGCTGAGACTGCTCGGCGACAAGGGCTGGCAGACCGACGGCGTCGGTCACGACTATGCGCCGATGCTCGAAGAGCATGTGAACGCCGCGTGGCAGCTGCTAAAAGAGAGCGCGCCGGACGCTTCACTTCTCGATGCGCTTGTGATAAACAACGACTTCTTCAATCTCAAAGCGGCGCTCAAGGCGAAGTTCTCCGACCTCGACCCGTCCGACTATGTTGTAAAACCGAGCGTGTGGGATCCGGCGGAGATAATCGGGTGCGTCGAGCGAAACGAGCTCGACTCCCTGCCCGAGTGCATGAGAGACTGCGCGCAGGCGGCTTATGACGCAATAGTCAAGCTCGAGAGCGGCAGACTTGCGGACACCGCGATAGACACGGCGGCGCTGAAAACGAGAAAGCAGTTCGCCGAAAAGAGCGGGAGCAGTCTTTTGATGAAAGAGGTCGAGCTCTTGTGCGCTGCCGCCGATATAAAAACGGCGCTGCGCTGCGCTTCGGCAGGCAGAACGGCTCAATATATCAAAAATGCGCTGTGCCCGTGCGAAAGCCTCGATTTGGACGAGCTGATCCACGCGGCGTTCGAGGGTGTTGACGCAGTCGCGGATATGCTCGCGAACACCGAACTGGGCTCCCTCGCAGACAGCCTCAAAGGGGGGCTTACGGCTTTTGAAAAGAAGTGCGACGAGCTCTCGGCGCAGCAGATGACTGAAGCCAAATACACGGCGTTCGGTCCCGATCCGCTCGCGGCTTATTATAACGCCGTCGAGATGGAGACGAAAAATGTCAGAGTTATACTCTCGGCGAAGCTCAACGGCTTTTCCGCAGAGACAATAAGAGCGAGAGTGAGGGAAGTCTATGCATAAGATAGCCGTTATGGGCGACAGAGACAGCATCTTCGGCTTTGCGTCCCTCGGAATGCACATCTTCCCCGTCGACGACCCAGCCGAGGCGGCGCCGATGCTCCATAAAATGGCGGAGAGCGGGTATGCGGTGATATTCATCACCGAGGCTCTTGCCTGCGGGCTCGAAAATGAACTCGAACGCTACCGCACAAGACCTCTGCCCGCAATAGTGCCCATTCCCGGAGTCAAGGGAAACACGGGCATGGGTATGAAGAATGTCAGCAGATCCGTACAAAAGGCGGTCGGCTCGGACATACTGGACAAATAATGACGCTCAACCGAAAGGCGTGATAACAGATATGACTACAGGAAAGATTTCAAAAATAGCCGGTCCGCTCGTTGTTGCAACGGGCATGCGCGAGGCAAACATGTTTGACGTCGTGCGCGTCAGCGACAGCAAGCTTATCGGCGAGATAATAGAG
>DJQG01000002.1:7672-8075 GCA_002438685.1 Ruminococcaceae bacterium UBA6392
ACGGGCGAACCCGTCGAGTCAACGGGCGAGCCGCTGAGCGTTGAGCTCGGTCCCGGACTTATCGAGGGCATTTTCGACGGCATTCAGCGCCCGCTCGAAAAGATACGCGAGCTCGTCGGCAACAGCCTTGTCAGAGGTGTTGAGGTTCCCGCTCTCGACAGGGAGAAGAAGTGGCATTTCGTGCCGAAAGTGAAAGCGGGCGACAAGGTCGTCGGCGGCGATATCCTCGGCACCGTGCAGGAGACCGAGATAGTCGAACACAGAATAATGGTGAAGCCCGGCGTTGTCGGCATTGTCAAATCAATAGCAGAGGGCGATTACACCGTAACCGAGCAGATAGGCTCGATAGAGACCGCAAACGGCGAGGAGCTGCCCGTAACGCTCATGCAGAAGTGGCCCGTGC
>DJQG01000043.1 GCA_002438685.1 Ruminococcaceae bacterium UBA6392
CTCGACGCACCGCTGCCGCGACAGCGGCACGGAATCTCTGCAAAAGTTTATTTTGCTGACCGAGGGAGAAAACCTTGTTCGTCTGCTTTTAAAGTATGAATAGTGGCAAGTGACTTAATGATTGTGCCGTTTGTACTATCTTGAAAATCACCGTGACGCTCGCGCGTCAAAGGTTCGTCGAGGTCGCCGACCTCTACAAACCGCACCCCGAGACCCCGCGAACGCCGCGCCGCAGTACAAAACTCGCTGAGAATATATCTTAAATACACACATCATCTTCGACCGTAGATAATCACACCAAAGGATCCACATATGACTCTCGAAATCATTGACGGAATGTTTTCCGTCTGCAAACTTGAAAAACTTCCCTCCGCTCTGCCAGACACAAATTTTATATTCTTCGCGCGGACGGATTCCGAAATTTCACTCGTCTACCCGACCGATTTTGTGCCGGGCGGCGTTTCGCGCCGCGAGGACGGCTGGCGCGCTCTGCGCGTTCGCGGCGAACTGGATTTTTCGCTCGTCGGCATCCTCGCCGATATCACATCCGTGCTCGCGCGGCGGAGATAAGCATTTTTGCGGTGTCTACATATGATACCGACTATATTCTGATAAAAGAAAATAACTTTGCCGACGCAATCTCTGCGCTCGGCGAAAGCGGATATACTGTTGAGGAAAACAAAGGGGTACTGACCGAATGAAATACGATGCGGGTAGAATAGATGTTGCCGTTATAGGCGCGGGTCACGCGGGAATCGAGGCGGGGCTCGCTTCGGCGCGCCTCGGATGCAGGACGGAGGTGTTCACCGTCAATCTCGACTGGGTCGGAAATATGCCGTGCAACCCGTCGATAGGCGGAACTTCAAAGGGACACCTCGTGCGCGAGATAGATGCGCTCGGCGGCGAGATGGGTCTCGCGGCGGACGCGAACACTTTGCAGATGCGTATGCTCAATTTAGGCAAGGGTCCGGCAGTCCACAGCCCGCGCGCGCAGATCGACAGGCGCGCCTACAGCGCATATATGAAAAGAACGCTTGAGGAGCAGGAAAATCTGACGCTCCGTCAGGCTGAAATAGTTGATATTCATTATGACTCCGGCGAGTGGGTGCTCACCACCCGGCTTGAAGCCGTTTACCGCGCGAAGTGCGTGGTGCTCGCGACCGGCACTTTTCTCGGCGGCAGAGTATACATCGGCGATGTCTCATACGAGAGCGGACCGGACGGAATGTTCCCGGCGACTGAGTTGTCGAAGTCGCTCAAAGCCCTCGGACTCCCTCTGCGCCGATTCAAGACCGGCACACCCGCGCGAGTCAACCGCAGGAGCGTTGAGACCGAAAAGCTCGAACCGCAGTTCGGCGATGAGGACATAGTGCCGTTTTCGTTCACGGGCAGGTACGAAGTGAAGAACACGCGCGAATGCTATGTGACCTACACGGGGGAGGAGACGAAGCGGGTCATACTCTCGAACCTTCACCGTTCGCCGCTCTATTCCGGCAAGATAGATGGAGTCGGTCCGCGCTATTGCCCGAGCATAGAGGATAAAATAGTCCGCTTCTCCGAAAAGGAGCGGCATCAGATATTCATCGAACCCTGCGGCGCAGAGACTGGGGAGATGTATCTGCAGGGGCTTTCTTCCTCGCTGCCGGAGGATGTGCAGCTCGAATTCCTGCACACTATCCCCGGATTGGAGCACTGCGAGGTCATGCGCACCGCCTATGCTATAGAATATGACTGCGTCGATCCGCTCGCGCTCAAGCGCAGTCTTGAGTTCAGCGACTTTGACGGACTCTTCGGCGCGGGTCAGTTCAACGGCTCGAGCGGATACGAAGAGGCAGCCGCGCAGGGGCTGATAGCCGGCATCAACGCCGCGCGCAAGGTTCAGAAAAAGAACGCGCTCGAACTTGACCGCGCCAGCTCGTATATCGGAACGCTCATAGACGACCTCGTCACAAAGGGCTGCTCCGATCCGTACAGAATGATGACCTCGCGCTCGGAATACAGACTTCTGCTCAGACAGGATAACGCCGACCGCCGCCTGACTCCTATAGGCTACGAACTGGGACTTATCTCGCAGGAGCGCTATGACGCATTCTGCCGCAAGCTCGAACTGATTGAAGACGAGAAACGCCGCGCGGAGAATACTACTATCCACGCGTGCAAAGAGCTGAATGATATACTTGTTTCACGTGAAACATCGCCCATCGACGGTGGAATAAGACTCTCCGAGCTTCTGCGCCGTCCGCAGGCGGATTATAAACTGCTCGCCCCGTTTGACCCAACGCGACCGGACTATCCGAAAGAAGTGTTCGAGCAGGTCGAGATAGATATAAAATACGAGGGATATATAAAACGCCAGCAGGCACAGGTCGATGAGATGCGCCGGCTCGAAGTGAAAAAAATACCGCAGGATATAGACTATGCCGCGCTCGGCGGGCTGCGGCTCGAGGCGGTCGAGAAGCTTTTAAAGATACGCCCGGAGAATGTCGGACAGGCGTCGAGAATATCCGGCGTCAGCCCCGCGGACATTTCGGTGCTGCTGATTCATCTGGAGAGGGAGAACAGGAAACATGATAAATAAAGACAGGCTCAAAAATATCTGCGCCGATATCGGCGTTGAGCTCGACACGCAGGCTCTTGAAAGATTTGCG
>DJQG01000126.1 GCA_002438685.1 Ruminococcaceae bacterium UBA6392
CTCGGTGTTCCAGCACCGGGGGTTCTTTTTTATTTATCCTTTGCCTTTTCCGAAATGCGTTTTTTCTCCTCTGCTCTTTTGATTTGCTCTATACTCTTTTCGGGTGTCGGCAAATTCTCGGGCATGACTCCGCCGAGTTCTTCTATGGTCTTTCTCACTTTTCTTCCAACATTATAGTGTGTTTGATTTGCCTTTTCTTTGCCGCGAACCTTTTCTCTGCGAAGCTTTTCTTCTGTTTGAGTTGCACGAAACAGATTGGCGGCGAGTTCTGTACTGCCCATGTGGTCGAGGATATTTTGACTCTTTTTTAACCCCTTTCGACGGTGAATATCTTTAGCACCGAGACCTCCGTAGAGACCTTGATATCCTTTGTTCTGAAAAATTGCATAGTCTTTGGGGTCAATGACTCCGGCATCGTGCGCGGCGTTTGCGAGAGCTGTATTGTGGCGCTTCATCTCGTTTCGAACGGCAAGCCTCTTCTGATCTTCGGTCAGCTCTTCGTAATTGTCAATGAGCTCTTGCTGGCGCGTTTTAACGGCAAAGTAGGATTGTCCGAGAGCTATTACTTCTTTGCGTGGATCTCCGTTCATGACAATCAGATAACATGCATACCTGGAAAGCATAACATCATCCACTTCGCGCTCTGCGCCAGAGCCGATATCAACCATTTTGCCAACGTCGGCAAAATGGTCATCAATTGCAAACCCGCTGTTCTTGCAGGCGAGTTTTGCTCGTTCAATCGTATCGGAAAAACGGCGCCACTGTGTGTAATCTAAAACGGTCTGAAGCTCTCTTGCAAGCCAATATTCCTGCCCGTCGTCGTTAATATGTTTTATGTCCTCAAAAATTTGCTCATTATATGTGGTTATTTCAGAAGTCATGGTTTTGAAGCCCCCTCGTTCAATTTATTTATCTAACCGCGCTCAGATGGGCGACTGCTTTTCCGAGTATGCGTACATCGTTCATTTCCTCTTCGGCATACGTAATGTCGTTATATAGCGGATTCTCAGGACGAAGAACAACTTTTGATGGATATTTATAAACGCGCTTCAGCGTTGCCTCATCTCCGATTAAAACCGCTGCGATTTCGCCGTTTTCCACATCAGGCTGCTCTCTGATGTATACAATGTCACCGTCAAATATGTGGGCGTTTATCATACTGTCGCCTTTACATTTTAAAGCAAATGTGCCACCTACAGATTCCGGCATTTCTATATACTTATCAATATTTTCAGTTGCAAGGATTGGTTCTCCGCAGGCTATTGTGCCGAGCAGGGGAATCTTTTTTGTTTTTGGCAGAGGGATGATGTTGTCGGCAAAAGAATCGTCTACATCGTCGTAAACGTCATGTAAGTAATCTAAAATTACATTGTTTTCTTTAGGAGTCAATGGGAGATTCTTATCAATCTTATAAAACAGAAAACTTATATAATTTTCAAAGCTGTTGTTTGTAAATGTATTGTATCCCCAAAAGGCATCAGTGCTTTTTACACCCAAAGCATCAGCTATGTCTTGCAATCGCGGATCGTTGTAAAAATCAGAATCTGGTGTTTTATATATGAAATTGTAGAGGGAATTCTTGTCAACATCCAGACGAGATGCTAACTCATCAAGTGTTACATGCTGATATGTCATTATGGTTCGAATTCTATAAGCAATACTTTCTTTTGACAAATATTTCTCTTGCCCTGTGAGCTGATTCATATCGACGTTAAAATAATCTGCTATAGCTTCTAATGTTTCGAGATCGGGTTCACGCTCTCCATTCTCATACATACTTATTGCGCTGCGTGAAATGCCGAGTGCTGTGGCTAATTCAGATTGAGTTAATTGTTTTTCTTTTCTTAGCTTTTTAAAAACATCCTTAAACAATAGAATCACTTCCTTGACTACAGTGTATCACGATTCGTGACAAAAGTAAAGAACTTTTTAAAAAATATGTTGACAAGTGTCACAATATGTGTTAATCTTAATTTGTCACGAACCGTGTCACTAAAATGAAGGGAGGCGATGTGATGAATTGTTGTCGAGAAGATATAGCTCAAAGGCTCGTATTGCTCAGAGGAAAAAGAACTCGCGAAGAAGTGGCAAAAGCTGTCGGAATAAGCCTGTCAGCAATGGCAATGTATGAAAACGGATACAGAATTCCTCGCGATGAGACAAAAATAAGGCTTGCCAATTATTACGGAGTAAGTGTCGAGCAAATTTTTTTTAATCACACATGACACATATCGTGTCACTAACTACAAAGGAAGGAATGACCACATTATGAAGCTCAACGAAAAGAACAAAGACAAACTTATCTTTACTCCGAAAAAATTTTCGGAATCGAGAAACTGCCGTGTGAGGCTCACAGACGAAGCCGCATACATCGTCAATCAGCTATGGCTGCAAACAGGACTTTCAGCGACGGAAATCGTCTCGTCAATGATCGAGTTCGCTGCCGAGAGAGTCGAAATTGAGAAGACCGCGTTTGATAATTAAAAAGGAGGTGCTTGTCCATGTTTAAATACGGCTTTACCGATTTTGGTAAGACAGTCAAAAAGCGTCTGATAGACCTGGATAAATCGCAGGCGTGGCTCATATCGCAGCTCAACCAGGACACCGGGCTCTTTGTGGACAGCAGTTATCTCAATCGGATTCTTACCGGACGCTGCAACAGCACGAAAATCATCGCGTCAATATCAAAAATACTCGACCTTTGAGGGTCGAAGAAAGGAGATGAAGAAATGAGAGCTTTTGATGGCGTTAGCACGAGAGACCTTGTAGAGGAACTCCGGCAGCGCAAAGGAGTAGAAGTAACAATAGCAGAACCGCATAAAGATACTGAAATCAAAGTGAACGGTCCTGCTATTGTGCTTGTGGTTATCGATTAACCGAAAAAATAAAACAATTGTATGAAAGGAGCTTTGTAAATGAACGAGTTAATCAAAATCAACTATGAGAGCGACAGACCGACGGTCTTAGCGAGAGACCTGCATGAATTTCTTGAAGTTAAAACCGCCTACAAGGATTGGTTCCCGAGAATGTGCGAATACGGCTTTGCGGCAGGTGAGGATTTCAACCTGCTCAAAAATGAGCGGGTTCAGATCGAAGGTTCGAGAACTGTATCAAGAACAGTAGACGACGCACAGCTCACCATCGACATGGCAAAAGAAATCTGTATGCTTCAGCGCAACGAGAAAGGCAAGCAGGCGAGACAGTATTTCTTGCAGCTCGAAAGAGAGTGGAACTCGCCCGAGGCGGTGATGTCGAGAGCTCTCAGAATGGCCGAGGAAAGGCTTGAAAGATTCAAGGCTATAAACGCTAACCTCTCGGTTCAGAACGCCATTATGCAGCCGAAAGCGGAATATTTTGACGGTCTGTGCGACCGCGAAAGCCTTACCGGCGTCAGAGAGACGGCAAAGCTTCTCGGACTGAAGCAGAACGACTTCGTAAAGTGGCTTATAGACCACAAGTACATTTACCGGGATAAGCGCGGCAGGCTGATGCCCTATGCGGAGCATGTCGATTCAGGGCTGTTCACTATCAAGGAGACATACAACGATAAGACCGACTGGACAGGCGTTCAGATGCTTATCACCGTTAAGGGCAAAGAACGCTTTATGAGGGCGATTTCATCATGAGGGAGGATGAACGGCATGGCAACGGTGCAATCATATAAAGTTTATCAGCCGTACACCAGCGAGTCGGAAGTGCCGGTTGTCTGCGGCATACCGGAGATGTGCCGGCTGTTCCAACGCAGTGAGCCGGCTATCAGGGCATGGTGCCGCGAAGGCAAGCTGCCCGCGTATCAACTCGGGGGATTGTGGTTCGCAAACAAAGCAGATTTACTCAATCTGTCGAAACCTACGCAGTGACAAAACAGAAAGGAGACATCAAAATGACAAAAGGATTTTTAACAATTGCCGCAGTACTGGCGCTTGTCCTGCTTTTCGCGGCGGCAGCGGTTCCGGAGGAAATCACGATACCGGAGACAGACCCGATTATCGCGCCTGAGCTGACGGTATCGGCGCAGATACCCACAGCACGCTACCAGTTGACCGCAGAGGAGCGCGAGCTCGTATGCCGGGTTGTTATGGCAGAATCGGGAACAGAGCCGTTTGACGGCAAAATGGCGGTCTCACAGTGCATTTTAAATGCGTGTGAAAAGACCGGCAAGTGCCCCGCGGAGGTAATCACAGAATACGGTTACACTGACCGCAGGGTAGAGCCAAATGCCGAGACCCGTGAAGCCGTCGCAGCGGTCTTCGATGCCGGCGAGACGGTGACAGATGCGAAGATACTTTTCTTCTACGCACCGGATCTTGTAAAAAGCGCGTGGCACGAGTCACAGACCTATGTTTGCACGATAGGTGGGCATAAATTTTTTAAGGAGGCTTAATTCATGGATATTAAAATAGGCGATTTTGTAAAAGGCATAACAGATGACTACGTTATTACAAACAAGAAAATGAAGCGAGGCGTAGTTACTGCTATCAGCGGTGGAAGCATAGTGGTGCGAGTGTTAGACCACGACGACGGCGAAACCGGAGTATATACAGTAGACCCGAAAAAGTTTGAGGTTATAGGTCATCAAAAGCAGTTTGACCGTGCGGCAGTGCTGCAACTTTTGAAGGATGGCTGTAAAAAAGCAATTTTGGATTATGACATCAGCCGCGCAGACCTCAGGGGCGCA
>DJQG01000020.1 GCA_002438685.1 Ruminococcaceae bacterium UBA6392
TTCATACCGAGACTATAGACAAATTGTAAATAAAAGCTTATAATATCTCTGTAACAAAATAGTAGGTGTAGTTGAAAAGATGAGAGCCGATTCCGAGTTAAGAGTTATTACAAAATCAAAAGATTTATTGAAATTGACATTTCAAATTTTTGAGAATTCACCGAAGAAGTTTAGGTTTACTTTGACTACAAGAATAATCAATTTATCAATGGATGTTCTTGAAAGCTTGGTCTTGGCGAATGAGGTTCTCTTGAGTGCAGACTCATTTGGCGCAGAGCGAAGATTAAATTATCAAAAGCGAGCAATTGCAAAGCTGAAAATAATTGATACATTGCTTTTTGTTGCAAGAGAACAGAAGTGCATTTTGCCAAAGCAGCATGAAAGTCTATCAAAACTTGTAAGCGATTGTCAAAACATGACTGGAGCGTGGATAGTCTCAGACAGAAACAGACTGATGAATATGGGGATACGGCTGTAGAGGCTTCGATTCAGCGTTTGCGGTCTNNCAACTCGTCGAACGAATGTTCGCGTCAGCGTTTGCGGTCTGCCGGCTTCTTTTCTTACTATGCATGCTATGTCAACAGCGACGGCGACCTCAACAACAACTGGAATGTTAACAATACTAACAATGGAGTTCGTCCCGATTCACCTTTTTGTGAGAAAAAGCGGGAAAGGTTTCCGTTTTCAGTACATTTAGGTAAAGGAGCTGTATTCCCACCTTGAGGGGTAAAAACATTCCGTCGAAGAAGCGGACGGGGACAGCCCCCCTTTCGTGACTTTATACCCTTGGTGGTGTTCGGCGGTGAAACATGACATACGATGAGATATTTACATTTGAAAATCTGTTGAATGCCCATTTGAAAGCAAGAAGAGGTAGACGAAATAAAAAAGATGTTATAACCTTTGAACTTAATTTGTCTGCTGAGCTTTGGAGTCTTGTTAATAGACTTTCAAATCGTACATATGAGGTGTCTGGATATCATAAGTTTAACATTTATGAGCCAAAAGAAAGAGAAATACAGGCATTGGAGTATAAAGATCGCGTTGTGCAACATGCTTTATGCGATTTGTATTTGTACCCTTTGCTGACAGCACACTTTATATACGACAATTGTGCTTGCCAAAAAGGAAAGGGAACAGATTTTGCGCTGGACAGACTTTCACTTTTCTTTCGAAAATTTTACAGATTAAACGGAAAAAACGGATATATTTTGAAAGTAGATGTAAAAAAGTATTTTCCGTCAATAGACCACGATGTTTTGAAAGAAAAACTGAGCAGGATTATCAAAGAGCCTGATATTCTTATTCTTGTCAATAAAATTATAGACAGTTATAATTTTGACAGCGGAAAAGGAATCCCAATGGGTAATCAGACCAGCCAGTTGTTTGCGTTGTATTATCTTGATAGCATAGACAGGTTTATAAAGGAAAAGCTTCGCATCAAATATTATGTGCGCTATATGGATGATATGATACTTATTCACGAGGATAAGGAGTATTTGCGTCAATGTCTCGAAATGATTACGGTTATGGCGTGTGATGATTTAAGGCTTCAGTTTAATGAAAAAACACAGTTGTTTCCTATAAAAAACGGTGTTGATTTTTTAGGTTTTCATTTTTATATGACTGATACGGGAAAGGTTATCAGAAAACTTCGTCAGAGCAGCAAAAAGCGTTTTAAGAAACGGATGAAAAGTCTTGCAAATCAATATGCACATAATGAAATTGATTTGGATGATATAAAAAGAACTTTGCCGGGATATAACGGACATTTGAAGCGAGGAAATACTTATTTGTTGAGACGGGCGGTTTTTAAGGATTTCGTTTTGAAAAGAGAAGAAGACAACTTTTGACTAACTATTTGCGTAAAGTGCAAGATATTGGCGAAGCCAAGACTGAGGGGTTGTTTCGCTTCGCTAAAAGCAGTAAATGTAGGGGCGGATATCATCCGCCCGCGCAGTCTGCACAAAATATATCGACCCGCCCACCCCCCACACCCAAGGTATCAAACGGCACTGCCGTGAGAATACAAAATAAAATGGAGGCAATAAAACATGAAAGCAAAACGGAAAAACATTTTCAAGTCGCTTTTGGCGCTGACTCTCGCACTCATCATGGTGCTCGGTGCAGCACCCTTGAGCGAGCTTGCCGGCGTTGATTGGGCAAGCCTTTTCGCGCCCAAAGCCGAGGCACTCAGCCCCACCCACCAGGTCGGCGACATCGTCGAATTCGGCTCTTATCCGCAGAGCAAGGTCACGGATTCGTCGCTTGTTTCCGCCCTCAATAAAGCTTCAAAAAACTGGGTCAGCTATGGCTATTACAGCGGTGACGGCAGCTATTCTGACACCATGGTTCAGGGCGATTGGATGAAATATGCCGACTTTACATATAACGGCACAAAATATCGTGCCGTCACCTTTTCTCAGTACAGACCATGGTATACAGGTTATTCGTCCTCTTCCGGCAATACATATCAGGACGATAACGGTTATACAACAAACAATATATACTATTTTAAATATGAGCCTCTGAAATGGCGCGTCCTTGACCCCTCGACGGGTCTTGTTCTTTGTGAGAGCATAATCGATTCTCAGGCTTACAGCAACACGATATATGAGTACGGCACAGATGAAAACGGCACAGCCTACTGGAATGACGCAGAGCATACCCACTATGCCAACGACTATGCCACAAGCAGTGTCAGAGCGTGGCTCAACGATGATTTCTATAACACCGCGTTTTCCTCCTCGCAGAAGGCGAGCATTTTGACCTCCGAATTAGATAATAAAGCATATTCGACTTCATACAGCGAATACGACAGCGAGACAACTTACGACAAGGTTTTCCTGCTCTCTTGGAGCGAGATGCAGAACACCGTATACGGCTTCCCCGCAAACACATCTTCAAGCTCCGCCCGTCAGGCAAAGGGCACAGATTATGCAAAATGTCAGGGATTGTGGGTCAACTCGTCGAACGAATGTTCGTTTCAGCGTTTGCGGTCTGCCGGCTACACTTCTGACGGTGCGTGCATTGTCGGCAGCGGCGGCGACCTCGACTACAGCTACTGGTATGTTGACGGTACTGACTATGGAGTTCGTCCCGCTTTAAAAATTTCAAATCTGGCATCCGGAATCTTCGAATCTGACCCTGTCCTCTCCCTCAATCGCAGCGAGATGACCGTGAGCAACAATGTCTGCCCGTATCTCTACGCGAGCATCAGGGGTAACTCGGGATATGAAAAATCCGACCTCGTCTGGACTTCTTCAAACCCGAATGTCGCAGTCGTGGACAGAACCTCCGGCGTCGTCAATCCTGCGGGCGTGGGCGATACCGTTATAACGGTTTCAACCTCGGACAAAAAGTATTCCGCCTCCTGCAAGCTCACGGTGCAGTCGGCATTCTGCATAACCTCGCCCGATTCGTCCGTCACCTCGATGAAAAGCGGCGACACCTCAAAATTTATTATATATCTCTATGACTGCAACGGAGATCAGCTGCCGATAGGCAGCTCCACCTGCAAGATTTCCGGCACTGCCGCCTACGATGTTGTTTCGAGGAAGAACAACGAGAAGTCGATAGAGCTTGAGATAAAAGCGAAAAGCAGCGGTCAGATAGATATCTCTCTGAGCAGCGAAGACCCCGATACATATAACGAGTTCAGAATAAATGTCTATCCCGAGAGCGTCGACTACCTTGCCGATTCCGTTCCCGTCTCAAACAAGAAAATGGGTACTAACTTTAACCGCTCCGACCTGACGGTTGAAAACTTCAGATATGTTTACGACGAGAGCATCGACAAATATAAGGTCACAATGAATATCTATAACTCCTCGGGTACAGCCGCGGCGCTTGTTGCGCACAAAGCCAACGGAGATATATACGACTCGCAGATAATAACCAAGCACACGAATTTCCCGACCGATTGGGGCAGCTTCTTCGGCATTCTCGGCAAAGGCTTCTGCCAGGGAATGACGGGCGATCTCTATACCTACAGGTCTTCTCTCAACTCGACATTGACCGAAGCGTCAATAGAAGTCCCGGCGGACGGATATATCACTATTTCAAACGATATATACTCCTGCAATATGACCATGGCTTATAATGTCGTCGGCATATGCACCGATGCGGTTTTGGGATATTTAAAGAGCAGCAAGGCCATCGACGATGTCAGCAACGAGGAGTCCGACGAAATCGCCAAGACCGTCACTCAAGCTATTCTGAAATCCATACCGGACAAAGACAAGTTCCTCAAGGATATAATGGAAAAGCTCGGAACCGGAATCAACAAAAAGCTGACCCCGCAGATAGTCTGCAGCAACGCTAAGTTTGCCCATGAAATGCTCGAGCGTATGTGCAGCGAGGCAGGCGAGGATTTTGCAGACCTTTTCGCCGATGCTGTGTGGTCTGTGCTCAAGAGCAATGTAAAAAGTGCAATTAAAAATATTGCGATAGCTAAACTTATAGAATCCGAAATAGTAGACAGCACTCTTCCGAGCGACCTTAAAGTGGCCGATGTTTTCTTCAAACTCGGCTCCGCCTGCAATCTCTGCAATCAGATAGTATACTCAACCGTTCTTAACACCTACAGCGGTGTTACCACGATACAGTTCAAGCGCGACGGCAAGGACGGATTTGTGGCAAAAGATAAA
Organism: Ruminococcaceae bacterium UBA6392; assembly: GCA_002438685.1. Taxonomy (GTDB): domain Bacteria; phylum Bacillota; class Clostridia; order Oscillospirales; family Acutalibacteraceae; genus CAG-177. The sequence goes on from DJQG01000020.1 coordinate 4,650, forward strand.
CTGAAAGTCACATCCGATGTTATCGACAAAGATACCGTTCTTTCGCACTATGTTATCTGCGATGTGCAGAGGAAGCAACTTATAAAAGGCGAGCTCGAAAAAGAGTTCCAGATAAGCCCGGACAACATTTTTGAAATTCATGAAATCGCGCTGATGAAAAACGGCAAAAAAATCGGAACGGAAATGCAGGCTACCGTTGAAATAGAGGTTCCTGCCGGTATGCTTCCGTCCAGTGTCAAGATTTTCAGAAGAGAGAGCGACGGAACGTATACCGACATGAAAGCCTATCCCTCCGGAAACGGCAAGATAATGTTCATGACCACCCATTTCAGCGAATATGTCATTGTCGGCGAACCCGAAACCACCGGCATAGCTCTCGCGTCCCCCTCATCTCCCATCCCTGTCGGCGGTTCATATCAGCTCGTTGCCGCTGCGCAGCCCGACGGCGCGTCGCTGCCCGACCTCGTGTGGACATCCTCCGATCCGTCCGTCGCTTCGGTTGACGAAAACGGACTTGTCAAGGCTCTCTCCGTCGGCACTGCGACGATAAGCGTCACGGATTCCGAATCGAAGTTCTCGGTCGAGGTTGAGATAAACACGGTTCAGGTCATTGACTTCGGCGACGGTCCTACCATAAAGGTCGGCGAAAAGCTGATATACACTCCTGTGATACAGGAGGACTATGTCGATTATCACTATAAATGGAGCAGCTCGGATTCGAGCGTTGTTACCGTCGATCCCGATGAAGGCGAGCTGACCGGAATCAAAAAGGGCACAGCGACCGTAACAATGACCCTCGTTGACGATGACGGCAACGTTGTAGCTTCTGCCGACTTTACCGTAACCGTCAAGTCCGACAGCATATTCAAGAAGATACTGAATGTTATTACCGCTCCCTTCCGCGCGATAATCAACCTTTTCAAAAAACTTTTCGGCAAATAATCCTTTTGTTTCGGCGGAGCCGCTCGAACGCGTGGAAGCTGTAAAATAAAATTTACCCGTCCGCAGTTTCGCGGGCGGGTATTATTCTACAGACTGAATCGCACGCTTGCTTTTTGCAGACGTGCGGTTTAAAAAATGTCAAATTACAGCGGCTGTCCGCACTGAGAGCAGAATTTGCTTCCGGGTGTTACGGTCGCGCCGCAGCCGGGGCAGATGGCTTTGATTTTTGCTCCGCATTTGTTGCAGAACTTTGAGTCGGCTGAAAGCCTTGCGTTACACTGAGGGCAGTTTATTGAGGCAAAGGACGCAGCACTTTGCGCCGAAGCCGCGGCAGAAGAGGGGGCAGCGTCAAAGGCAGCCGAAGTTCCCTGCGAGCCGAGCATTCTTGAGATGAAATCAAAAATTTCAGTCGGGAGCATTTTTTGTTTATATGCGCCGATTCCGGCGGTGATTGCAAGCGGCCAAAGGAAGAACATTCCAACCGCTCCCGCGCCGAGCTTATCCATCCACTGACCTTCGCCGATGGTCACGGTGAGTTCATCTCCGGAGGCGGAAAGTTGAACATTTGTTGCAATGCGCATTCCGGAAAGGGAACGCAGAACGTCTTTTGGCTGTCCGGCCTGAAGGAGATAGCCGCCGTCAACCGGTGCGCTTTGAACCTCCATTTTCTTTTCCGCACGCAAAAAGCCTTCAAGCTGTTCGCAAACGACCTCAATTCTGATTCCGTTCAATGAAAAAACTCTTGAATCTGCCATATATAGTCCTCCTGAATATAGTCCTCCTGAATGATATTAAAAATTATTAAGCCAACTGTAATATAACATATTAAGCAGCTTAAATCAAGAGGAAAGAGAGACAGCTTTTGCCTTTCTTTTCTTTCTTGAGGCGGAAAGTCGGGTTGACAAAATCTCCGCGCAGGCGTATCATGTGCTGGATTATCGGTTGATGGATGCACGAATGAAAAAAGAAAAATTTAAAAAGGCAATGAATGCTTTTCTGACCTTTTTAAGAATCGGCGCGTTCACGTTTTGCGGCGGCGAGCGCCAGCGCATATCAATAGCGCGTGCGTTCCTCAAAGATTCTCCGATAATCCTCATGGACGAGGCGACCGCTTCGCTCGATGTCGAAAACGAGACGATGATTCAGGAGTCGCTCTCGAAGCTTATCAAGAATAAGACCGTTCTGATAATAGCCCACAGAATGAGAACGGTTTCGGGCGCAGACAAGATAGTCGTGCTCAAGGACGGCGTCGTCGCCGAAAGCGGCAGACCCGAAGAGCTTATAAACAAAAACGGCGTCTATGCCCGCATGACGGCTCTCCAGACCCGTTCAAACGCGTGGAAGCTGTAAAATAAAATTTACCCGTCCGCACTCGCGCACGGGTGGGTATTTTGCTATTATGAAATCAAAAGACCCCGTTCAAATGAACAGGGTCTTTTTTGGTGCCGGTGACCGGGGTCGAACCGGTACGGTATCGCTACCACTGGATTTTGAGTCCAGCACGTCTGCCAATTCCATCACACCGGCGGGTATTCGGAACGGATGTATTATACACGATTCCGAGCGGAAAATCAAGAGAAATTTCCGTATCGGGGATAGATCACGCGCTCTTATTTGCATATTGTCCTATTTTCGTACTCCTCGCCGTGAACAGCACTTTTTTGTTGAAATAAACGGCGGCGTATAATATAATGAAAATGTAAACCGTTAAAAAGGGGAGCTACCCACATAAAGTAATAAACGTTGCAAAGGAGTTTTATCTATGGGACTTATTAAAGCCGGTACCGGTGCGGTCGGCGGCGTTCTTGCCGATCAGTGGAAAGAATTTTTCTATTGCGAGGCTATGCCGAAAGAGCTGCTTGTCACAAAGGGACACAAGCGCATCGGCAGCAGATCGTCGAACACAAAGGCGAGCGATAATATCATCACCAGCGGCTCGGGAATCGCTATTGCGGACGGACAGTGCATGATGATAGTCGAGCAGGGCAAGGTAGTTGAGCTCTGCGCGGTGCCGGGCGAGTATACATATGACAGCTCGACCGAGCCTTCGATTTTCTCCGGCTCTCTCGGCGACAGCATCGCTAAGACTTTCCAGACCATCGGCAAGCGTTTCACCTTCGGCGGCGATACCGCAAAGGATCAGCGCGTCTATTATTTCAACACCAAGGAGATAATGGATAACAAGTTCGGCACTCCGAACCCCATTCCTTTCCGCGTTGTAGATTCAAAGATAGGTCTTGATATTGATGTCGCCGTCCGCTGCTCGGGTCTCTATTCCTATAAAATCGACGATCCCATGCTCTTCTACGCCAATGTCTGCGGCAATGTCGAGCAGGATTATACCCGCGACGAGATAGACAGCCAGCTCAAGACCGAGTTTATCAGTGCGCTTCAGCCTGCATTTGCCCGTCTCGCCGAGCTCGAGCTTCGCCCCAATCAGATAGTCGCTCACAACACCGAGCTTGAAGACGCGATGAATGCCGCCCTCTCCGCAAAGTGGGGCGAGCTTCGCGGACTCAAGGTCGTCACAATAGCTCTCGGCTCCGTCACTCTTCCCGAGGAGGATGCAGAGCTTATCAAGCAGGCTCAGCGTTCCGCAATTATGCGCGATCCCACCATGGCGGCGGCGACCCTCGTCGGCGCTCAGGCGGACGCGATGAAGACTGCGGCAGGCAACCAGGCGGGTGCAATGACCGGCTTTATGGGCATGGGCATGGCGATAAACGCAGGCAACGGAGTGAACGCCCAGGATCTCTTCGCCATGGGTCAACAGCAGCAGGCTCAGCAGACATCCGCTCAGCAGGCGGCTAAACCCGCGGCGGACAGCTGGAAATGCTCCTGCGGCGCCGTAAACACAGGCAAGTTCTGCTCCGAGTGCGGCGCACCCAAGCCCGCCGATGCAGTGGGCTGGGTTTGCTCCTGCGGCACTGTCAGCAAGGGCAAATTCTGCTCGAACTGCGGCGCAAAGAAGCCCGCGGGCGCTCCGCTCTATCGCTGCGACAAGTGCGGATGGGAGCCCGAGGATCCTCATCATCCTCCGAAGTTCTGTCCCGAGTGCGGAGATCCGTTTGACAGCAATGATATAAAAGGCTAACCGAAAAATAATAGCGGGAGGATAAAAATTTGAGCGTATTACAGGAATATAAATGTCCTTGCTGCGGCGGAGCCATTGAGTTCGACAGCAAGAGTCAAAAAATGAAATGTCCGTACTGCGACACCGAATTTGATGTTGAAACCCTCAAAGGCTATGACGCCGCTTTGAAAAATGACGCAGAGGACAATATGAAATGGGAAACCTCCGCAGGCTCCGAGTGGGAAAGCGGAGAGACAGACGGACTTAAAACCTATGTCTGCAAATCCTGCGGCGGAGAAATCGTAGGTGACGAGACGACAGGCGCAACCTCGTGCCCGTTCTGCGGCAACCCCGTTGTTATGATGGGACAGTTTTCGGGAGCACTCAAGCCCGATATAATTATCCCGTTCAAGCTGGATAAAAAAGCCGCAAAAGATGGACTTCAGAAGCATCTTTCAGGCAAAAGGCTGTTACCTAAGGTATTTAAAAGTCAGAATCATATTGATGAGATCAAAGGAATTTATGTTCCGTTCTGGCTTTTTGATGCCGACTCCTTCGGAGATGTTAATTACACCGCAACAAAAATCCGAGTCTGGAGCGACAGCTCTTATGATTACACGGAAACTTCATATTT
>DJQG01000115.1:0-25212 GCA_002438685.1 Ruminococcaceae bacterium UBA6392
CCCCTTATGCCTTGAAGAATTAATAACATAACTTTAAGATATTACTTTACTTATTTGTAAATATGGTGTATAATATTTGCGTTGGTTCTGAATTATTTTATGAATATTGCGGCACTTTTCAGTGCTGCATATTAAAAAAGCAAATTATAACTTAATGTTATGATATAAATTAAGCAAAGGAGGAAACAGAAAAACCAAAGAATAACAATGTTTATTAATGTTTTCACAAAAATGAAAGGAGAACAGAGCAAATGAAAACATTTAAAAAAGCGCTGAGCGTTATGCTCTGCCTGTGCATGCTTATGTCTGCAATGGCAGTCGGTCTTAATGTCTTTGCGCAGGAAAAGTCAGAGGCTGTTGCAAGGTTTGAAGCGAATGTTGAAGCTTTCGACGGCGATGTCACCAAAGCCGAGCCTTCGGCAGAGGATCTTGCGGCTTACGAGAAGCTCATTGCCGAGTACAAGGCTCTCAGCAACTCCGATAAGGAAAGCATCGATGTCCTTGTTTTCGATGTGTTCTACCACGATGTAGTGATGAGAGAGCGCCAGATCTCTATAGAGAATCATCCCGAGATTTCGAGCTATAAGAAGGATCACTATGTCAACGCCGCGGCTCAGGCTGTCACTACTCTCGGCTATGTTCCGGCTTATATCGACAACGCCGTTGCGCTTGCAAAGACCATTGCCGACAGAAAGGTATCTGTTGACGACAAGAAAGCCACTTGGGAAGCAGCCGATTACAACACCCGCGTTATGGCGGGTGGATATAGCGGCACACATACCATCATTTCGGGCTCTGTAAAGGGCGATGCCTTCAAAGGCTTCAAGCTGATGGGCGATGTTATCTACAACGATCTTCTCAAGGCTAACCCCGCGCCCACGAAGCCGAAGAACCCCGGTCTTGCACCGAAGCCCGGCAGCTATGCAGAGGGTGAGAACGATCCCAAGTACATCGCAGATTTTGCTGCGTGGCTCGAAAAGGCAGAGGCTTACAACAAGGCTTACGCCGCAGAGTATACCTACAAGGGCAACCTCTATATTGAGGCTCTCGAGTGGCTCGCATCCGTTGAGCCCTCGCTCAAGACTCCTCTTGAGACAATAAAGGCTGTCCGCGAAGGAAAGTCCGCTTACGACAGCGGCGCAGGCACTTCGAAAGCATCTGCTGCTGTCAAGAAATATGATGCCATGAGCGATGCAGAGAAGACTCTCTTCGGCAAAATAAGCTACACCTTCTACGGCGTCGCGATTGACAACATCACCAGCTGGAGCTATAAGAGCTTCAACGCTACCGCTCTTTACAATGCCTGCATCGATATCGGCAACGCGAGATATGTTGATTATTTCGTGGTCGTTATCGAGAACATCGAAGAACCCTATGACCGCGCGGACATCGACGCCGCAAAGGCCGCTTATGCAAAGGTTCCCGCAACTCTTCAGTCTCAGATCCCGACCGAGACTCTTGCAAAATACAAGGATATCCTCGCGAGCATCGCTCCCGACGAGCCGACAGGCGAGAGACCGAATGTAGAGATAATGAAGAGCACCGCCGTCAAATATCCCTTCGGCGCTTCCAAGAAGTCGGTCAACAAATCGCTCGACAGAGTTGAGGATATACTCTTCACCGCCCTGAGCGTTCCCGAGAACGGACTTACTCAGATGCTCTCCGAGGGCGTTTACACCAACTACACCGTCGCCCTTATCGCGAAGAAGCTGTTCCCGCTCGTCGGCGGACTCACTTCTCTCGTTGCAAAGGGACCCAAGGATCTTGCATCCAAGCTTGATAAGGACACCTGTGCCGGAGCTATAGCTGCTCTTAACGCCGCAGCTGAGACCGTTGATGCAGAGGGCAACACAGTCGGCAAGCTTGACGCATGGCAGTATCTTACCGTTGTTGACGGCGATTTCGGATTTATGGACGGCGATAGAGAGGGCTTCCTCGATGCAGTCGCATCGCTGTTCAGACCCCTTTCGCTCATTACCATGGTCATCACCCTCGAGAACACCTGCAACACCACCAGCGGCAACTACATCTACGGCGGATACGAGGAGCTCGTTCCGATTTTCGAAGTCCTCGGCGCAGACGGCATCATGTCCTCCGTTGAGTACACCGAGTATGTAAACGCAGGCGCAAACTCCGACGAGAAGATGGATCGCCGTATCCGCGGAATTCTCGTTCCCGTGTTCAATCTTATCGACACCATCGCCTCTGCCGAGTCTCCGCTCACCGAGGTTGTCAAGCTCCTTCCGAAGGTCGCTTATGCAGTCGATTCCGGTATTCTCAACACCCAGATTCAGAGACTTATCGGCAAGCTCGGCATGGGTCTGGGCAGCAGCATCAATGTCGACCTCACCACTGAGGGTCTCTATGAGATGCTCGCTCCCAAGCTCAAGGATATTGAGCTTCAGGCGGCCAAGACTGACGAGAACGGCGAAGTGACCGCCCCCGCAGTCACCCTTTCGATAAGCCTCGATAAGGACAAGTTCGTCTCCGCTATCAAGGATCTCTCCGGCTGCGGCGTTTACACCGCGAACGAGAGCATCGCCCGCGGCAAGAACTGGTTCGTCAGCATCGACGGCGACGCGGCAGACGCATTTGTCGTTCTGTTCAGATATCTCCACTCCGAGCTCACCTCCGAGAGCAACGCGGCAGCTATAAAGACCGCTGTCAAGGCTCTTGATATGAGCTTCGCTCAGAGAATAGCTGTCAACTTCCTCGTTTCGATCGTGCTTTCGTCCTCTGCTGACGGCGCTCTCAGAACGCTCGTCTTCATGATCCCGATAGTCAAGGTCGGCGTCAAAGTTGCAAGCTGGTTCGGCGCATTCAATAAATAAGCCGAACTCCGAAAAGGCAAAACACAATTTCATAAAAGCAGGGTTCGGCGGAGCGTCCATGCGGCGTTCCGCCGTTCCTCTTGCGCGGAATGGGAGAATAGCATACGGCTCTCTGCACTGCTTATGGCATTCTTAAAATATTGTGCCGATTTCTGATTTCGCCGATAAAACGAGCCGGGACGGAATAACCGTCCCGGCTTATGCATCTTATTCTGTCGTTATCAGTAGGCTATGCAGGAGACCCTGCCGCTGAAATCGGAGACATATATCCTGCCGTTGTCTATGGCGGGCGAGCCGAATATCGGCGCACCGGTGTCGATTGTCTTGAGCGTTTCTCCGCTCGGGGAGACAACAAAAATCTTTCCGCTCGAAGAAGCTATGAGAATGTTCCCGTCCGGCAGGAGCACGGGTGAAGCCTCAACGGTCTGCGCTGTGCCGTTTGTGTAGGGCGCAGTGTATATCAGCGCACTGCCCGTTTCAAGCGTCCATGTTATGGCCGAGGTTTCCGTATCGAAGCAGGCAACGCCCTTGTTTGCGGTCGGGATAATGAGCTTCTTGCCGATGACAAGCGGCTGTGCGCTCGAAGAGAAGTTGTAGCCGTCGCAGGTGACTTTTGACACTATCTTGCCGTTCGAGAGGTCGACTGTCATTATCGCGCCCGAGTCGGCGACCGCCGCAGTGTTTTCGTCAATGACAACGGGAGTTGAGCTGCGGAAGCGAATGTCGCCGTCCTTGTTCTCCCAGAGCTGTTTGCCGTTCTTGCGGTCGAGCGCAAGAAGCGCATCCCAGTGCGAGCTGACAAGGAGCTTGTCGCCCGCGACAACGAACTCGGCGGGGGAGGACTCGCCGTAGTTGCGTTTGTTTTCCCATATCTTCTCGCCGCTTTCGGCGTTCAATGCGGTTATCGCCGCAGCACATCCCGCATAAACCGTTCCGTCGACGAGGCAGACGCCGCTGCTCGTCGAGAGCGCGTTGCCGAGCGAGACGGCAGTCTTCCATTTGAGCGAGCCGTCCTCGGCGTTCAGGCAGTATACCGTGCCGTCGCAGTCCTGGGTGTAGACATATCCGTTTTCGACAACGACATTGTTCTTGACGGAGTTTGCGGTCTCATAGAACCAGAGCTCTTTTCCGCTCTGCGCGTCGAGGCAGGTGATTCCGCAGGTGCGCGGATAGTCCTCGTCAGCAGTCGCAACATATATTTTGCCGCCGTATTTCACGGTGTTGCAGAAGAGCGGGTTGCCGTTTGTGTTCGTCGACCACACCGAGACGTCAATATCCGGGGCTTTGCCGTTGACTTTATAATAGGTCATCTTTGTGGTGACGGTGCCGTCCTCGGCGATGTTCACCATTCTCGCGCCCGATACCGACGAATCGATGCCGCCGCAGTCGGGGCGCGCGGTGCTGATGGCGAGCACGCCGTCAGTCTCTTTCACATAGTTGTAGTGATAGTGACCGAACACCCACGCGATGAGATTGTGCTCTTTGAGATCGAGTTCCTTGCGGTCGAAGGAGATAACATAATCCTCCGAAACAGGGCGGTTGTGGTTGAACATGACGACTTTCATGTTCTCGTCTGTGTTCGCAAGGTCGTTTTCGAGCCAGCGCCAGCGGTCGTCCGCGCTGTAGCGCGACTTGTAGTCGCTCCCGTTCTGGAACGAGGTCACGACATAGTGGACGTTGCCGACCTCGAACGAGTACCAGACAGGACCGTAGATGCTCTCGAAAAGTTCCTCGCCGTATTTGCCCTTGACATAGTCGTGGTTGCCGATGACATATCTGACGGGTACGCCCATGTTTTCGGTGTTCATATCCTCAATATGCTTCTTGAGCCCGGCTTCGTAGCAGATGTCGCCGGTGTGGATAAGAAACGCAGGGTGCTCATCGTCGATTACATCTTTGATGTAGTTCTTCCATTCGCCGACGCCCTTTTCACCTATCTCGGTGTCGGATATCTGAAGAAAGCTGTGCGCTTCGCCCGCCGCGATAGAGGACTTCTGAAGATCGAAGTCATAGCCGGTCTTTTTGTGCTTGTCGGCGGAGATATAGTAGTTCTCTGTAGTATATCCGGCGGGTGTGGTGACGGTTATGAATCTCGTCTTGCGGTAGCCTTTGAGCTTGAATTTGCCGTTCTCGTCCGTCTTGACGACATGGCGCCCGTCCGAGACGCTGACGTTTTCAAGCGGCTCGCCCTCGGCTGTTACCACGCCCTCGTAGCCCGTCGCGTAGCCGCGCAGGAAGAAAAGCAGCACCCCCGCGACCGCGAAAATAACAGTGAAAATTAAAATAACTATACTCGTTCTGCTCATTGTCCTTTCCCTTTCCGGATTTTGTCGGTACTATTATACATTATATAAAGCGCGCAAATCAAGCTGTTAAATCAACTAAAAATGCGCCCTCTTTTTTGGCGCTGCGGGCTTTACTCCGCTCTTGTTTTTTATTTCGCTTTATGTTAAAATCAAGCTGTATGAAATATATTTTTCTGGAGGTCTTTTTATGAAAAAATGGCGAGTAGGTATTATCGGCATCGGCGGAATCTTCAACGGCGCTCACCGCGGGCATTATCTGAATGACGACCGCCTTGAGGTCGTTGCTCTTTGCGATATTATCGAAGAGAGAGCGACAATATGCCGCGACAAGTTCTTCCCCGACGCAAAGGTCTATACCGATTTCAACGAGCTGCTCAAGGATGAGACAATAGACTCTGTTGATATCTGCACCCCGAACTATCTTCACTCGATAATCACGGTCGCCGCGTTCAACGCAGGCAAGCATGTTTTCTGCGAGAAGCCGGACGCCGTCAATGTCGAAGAGGTCATGAAGATGAACGACGCGGCAAAGGCTGCGGGCAAGACGCTCATGATAATGAGAAACAACCGCTTCTCCGACGCTTCGAAGCTCGCGAAGAAGTTCATTGATGACGGCAGAATGGGCGAGATATACTGCGGACGCTGCGGCTGGCAGAGAAGACGCGGAATCCCCGGCAAGGGCGGCTGGTTCACCACCAAGGCGCAGTCCGGTGGCGGTCCGCTCATCGATCTCGGCGTGCATATGATCGACCTTGCGATATGGCTCATGGGCAGCCCGACCCCTGTTGCCGTGACCGGCAGCACATACTGCAAGTTTGCCGACAACGATGTCAGCGACTCCGTCAACTCCGACTTCGGCGACAAGAAAGAGGACGGCACATTCGATGTTGAAGATCTTGCGATGGGCACCATCCGCTTCGACAACGGCGCGCAGCTCCAGATCGAGTTCAGCTGGGCATCGAACGTCAAGCACGAGACCCGTTTTGTCGAGCTTCGCGGCACGGACGCGGGACTCAAATGGCAGGACGGCAAGGTTGAATTCTACACCGAGGAATACGGCAAGTGCGTCGATATTATCCCGACGAACTATGCTGACGACAGCGAACACGCAAGAAACCTCAGAAACTTCTACGATGTTGTTATCGAGGGCGCCGAGCCGTGCTTCAAGCCCCAGCAGGGCATCGATATGATAAAAATCCTCTGCGCGGTCTATGAGTCCGCAAAGACAGGCAGAGAAGTTGTGCTTTAATTGTATTTATTAAAAACTCCCCGCATCTCCGTGTGCGGGGAGTTTTTTGCGCCGCTTATGTGGTAATATATTTTGTCCCGAGCTATTTAATGGTGCTCAGTATTTGGACTTTGCTCAATAAATAAGAGCGGGTAAAGTGCATTTAAAAGCGCAAAACAATAAACCAAAAGGTCACAATCCGCATTGTCTGCAAATTGTGACCTTTTTATTTGCTGTTTGCTTGCGCTGTAGATTACTTCGACTTCTTGTCGTATCTTCCGCCGAGTCTTGCGTCGGCTTCGGCGCGGGTTATTTTGCCGCTGTTGCAGTCCGCCATGGTCTGAACATCCTTGTCGGTGAGCTTGTAGCGGGTCCAGATGATATAAGCTATAGCGTAGCCTATTGCTGTAAGCATAACATAGATGAACCACAGAACCGCCTTCGCGTGGTCGCTCTGCGTGGCGCCCATTTTGACGAGGTCCGCAAAGTTTTCCGCACCGTCGTAGGTGACCCAGCCGGTCGACTTGAGACCGAGTATGAACATACCGAGCGCGCCGGAGACGGCGGCGGTGAGCTTGCACATGAAGGTCTGAATCGCGAAGGTGATGCCCTTTGCCTCAATGCCGGAGGTAAACTTGCCGAACTCCGCGCAGTCGGGCGTGAACATGAAGAGCATAACGCCGAGGATAGCCATCGGGACGGAACGGATGACCGAGATGATGATGAATCCGATTATCGAGCTGTAACCGATGAGCCACATGATAACGCTGAGAACGACCGTGGCGAGGGTGCAGACGCGGAATATCTTCATCTTGTCAAACTTTCTGACAAGATGAGGAACAAGGAACGAGAATATCGCCGCGGGAACGAGGCTCAGCGCCTGAACAACGAGCGAGAACTGCGAGTTGTTGAAGAGATAGAACGAAACGAAAAGGTTGAGCGAGCCGGAGACGTTCGAAGCCGAATAAAAGAAGTAGCCTATGTAATAGATGAGCAGGTACTTGTTCTGAATGAGGTAGCTGAACATCTTCTTGAGCGTGAACTCTTCGTCTCTGTCTCCGCCGAAGCGCTCCTCAAGATTGAAGCAGGCGGGGATCATAGTGAGAATCGCGAACACGGCGCAGATTATGGCGACTACCGTGTAGTTGAGCTTGATATATTCGCTGACGAGGACGGTGGCGAGGATGAGCGCAAAACCCGAGCCCACGCCCGACCAGATCTGCTTATAGGATATGATGCTGTTTCTCTCGTCGATGTTTTCGCTCATCGAGGTGATGATGCCGAAGATCGGCACATCGCAGAGGGTATAAGCGGTATCCCAAAGTATATATGAAACGGCGAGCCAGATAAGCTTCGCGTTTTCGCTGAAGTTATTGGGTATGGCGAAGAGCATGACCGTAGTCAGCGGGATAAAGACGAGCGATATCTTGAGCCACGGGATGAATTTCTTGCCGCTCTTGAATTTTACTTTGTCGAACATCACGCCGAATACGGCGTCGTTGACTGCGTCCCATATCTTGACCGCGAGCATGATTCCCGCGGTTTTGACAAGTCCGCCGATAGAGAGCATGAGATAAGTGGTCAGGAAAGAGGCGACGAGGTTATATATCGCGTTCTGTCCGCAGAAGTAGAGATAGTAGCTCAGTCTCTCCTTCGGTTTGGTTGCCCAGCCTTTCGGGGTGGACGTGATTTTTTCGATCAGTTTTGGCATTTTTGTGAACCCCTCCTGTTTTGTGGATTTCATATTGAAAATCCGTTTTTAAGCAAACAATATTGTACCATACTTACAATAACCAGTCAATGAAAATTTGATTCTAAAATATCCGATTTCTTGACCGCCGGGGCGCAAAAGGGTATAATAACCGAAAGCGCGTAGGATGATAATATGATTTTTAAAAGACTGACAAATTCCGAAGATAAAATATATGAAAAAGCGATGGAGCTTTATTCAAAGAGCTTCCCTATATATGAACAGAGACTGCCCGAGAGTCAGAAGAAAATAATGACCGAGCCGGAGTATAATTTTCTGCTGATATTTGACGGTGACATCTGGGTCGGCGAGCTGCTCTGCTGGGAGACTGAGGACTTTATCTATGTCGAGCATTTCTGCACCCTGCCCGAGATGCGCGGGCGCGGCTGCGGCGCACAGGCTCTCGCTCTTCTCGGCGAGCGTAAAAAGACTGTTATTCTCGAAATCGACCCGCCGAATGACGAAGTGTCCGTTCGCCGCAGGGCTTTCTATGAGTGCGCCGGGTACAGAGCCAATCCGTTTGAGCATATCCACCCGCCGTATCGCAGCGAATACAAAGGTCACAGGCTCGTTGTCATGACTTATCCGACAGCGATAAGCGAGGACGAATATAAGAATTTTAACAGCTATCTTGAAAATGTGGTTATGAAAAAATAACGCCACGGGGATTTTTCGTCATTTTCAACAAACAACGACAAAATTTTTTGTCATGTTAGGCTGAAATTCCGTGTTTACATTTGACATCGGCTCTGCTAAAATGACCTTGAAAAAAGGGGGCGGAGCAATGAAAGAAATAACCAACAAACCCGTGCCGCGGCAATATGAGGAGCGGTTCGAAGAATTGACGCGCGGCGAAGAGGTTCTCTTCATCGTCGTGGGCGACCTTGATTTAAAAGGCAAATATGCGGATTCCATGCTCGTTTTCACGAAGAACGGGCTTATTGCCTTTGACAGAAGCTTTGACGGCGGCGTGTGCAGCATCGCCTATAATGAACTGGAATCGGCGGATGTCAAGCGGCTCTACGGCAACGCGCTGTTCAGAGTCAGATTTTCAAACGGAAAGAGAAAGCCGCTCATGCGCTTCTCCTATGCCGCCGCCGAGGTTGCGGACGCAGGTGCGGTGTTCGTGAACTCGCTGAAAGAACACGGCTATTCCGACGAGGACGCAGAGGTCGTGAAGTCTGTCTATCTCAAGCAGCGCTCTTTCTGCCCGAAATGCGGACGCAAATTGCCCTCGCCCGATGCCGAGTGCCTCAACTGCTCCGGCAAGCGCAAGCTCATCACAAAATTCTCGGGCTATGTCAAGCCCGAAACAAAGCCGCTGATAGTGTGCATGATTCTCTCCGTGCTCACAACGGCGTTTTCGCTCGTCCCGCCGTATATCACAAAGATAATGGTCGACGATGTCATCCCGCAGAAATCGTCAAAACGGCTCATGACGGTCATTTTGCTTCTGCTCGGGGTGTATGTCCTTCAGTATGTGATAAACGGTTTTCGGGCGTATAAGCTCAGAATATCCGGCGACAGGATAGTCTTGAATCTCAAGAAAGATATATATGAAAAGGCGCAGTATCTGCCGATGAGCTTCTATGACAGGATATCGACAGGCTCCGTCATAAACCGCGTCAACTCCGACGCGACGGTGATACAGAATTTCATCATGAAGATAACCCAGGAAGCGGTCATTCAGGCTTTCACGCTCGTGGGATTGATAGTTATAATGTTCATGATGAGCTGGCGATTGGCGCTCTTCTCGCTAATTCCCGTACCGATAGTCGTGTTTGTCGGCAAGCGGTTCGGCAAGGTGCTCGGACCCAAATATATGCGTATGTGGCGGCGCTCCGCATCGATTTCTTCAATGCTCGCCGACACGATACCGAGCGTGCGAGTCATAAAAGCGTTCACGAACGAGCGAAAGACGGTCAAGCGCTTCAACGCCTACTGCGACGAGTGGTTCAAGGAGGATAAGAAAGCCGCCGTGCCCTCTGCGGTGTTTCCGTCGGTGATAACTTTCCTCGTGACCTGCGGAACGCTTGTCATATGGTTCATGGGCGGCAACCTCGTTATCTCCGGCAGCAGCGAAGTCTCGCTCGGTCTGCTCGTGTCGTTCATCTCATATGCGAGCATGTTCTATAACCCGGTCAACTTCTTTGCGAATATCGGCGACACGTATCAGAACACATTGGCGTCCGCCGAAAAGATACTCGATATCCTCGATGCCGAGCCCGAGCACGATTTCGGTCAAGGCAAGGAACTCAAGCGCATGGAGGGCAGGATTGAATTCAAGAATGTCAACTTTGCATTCGACCGCTCGAAGAAAGTTCTCTCAAACATAAATCTGACTATTGAGCCGGGCGACATAGTCGGCATAGTCGGAACAACGGGCTCCGGCAAATCAACGCTGATAAACCTGCTGATGCGCTACTACGACGAATACGACGGCGAGATACTCGTCGACGGAATAAACATCAGGGACATCGACCTGAGATATTACAGAAACTCTATCGGCTTCGTCCAGCAGGAGCCGCTGATGTTCAGAGATACGATATATAATAACATTGCCTACGGCAGCGCGGATGTCCATGTTGAGCAGGTGCTCCACGCGGCGGAGGTCGCGAACGCGGACGGCTTCATCCGCCGTATGCCCGACGCATACGACACCATGCTCGGCGAGCGCGGAGTCGGACTTTCCGGCGGCGAGAAGCAGCGCGTTTCCATAGCCCGCGCGGTGCTCAAAAATCCGAGCATACTCATCTTCGACGAGGCGACGGCGGCGGTCGATTCCGAGACCGAGAATCTTATCCAGGGCGCGATAGAGAGGCTGATATCAGGGCGCACAACGCTCATGATCGCCCACCGTCTTTCAACTTTGCGCAAGGCTAATAAGATAGTTGTCGTCGATCACGGCGAGATAATCGAATGCGGCACTCCCGAAGAACTCATGGCGCTCAAGGGCAAGTACTACAAGCTCATTGAGATTCAGTCCATGGGCGAACAGCTTCAGAAGAAAAAAGCCGCCGAGAATTTTGAATAAGGGGGGAACGCAATGCCGAGATATATTGACGGACCGGAAGTGAAATTTACCCGCCGGGACGGGATTTTCGTCGATGCCGAGTTTTACTCCGGCGAGAAGTTCGAGGGGCTCGAACTGCACAGGATGTTCCCCATAACCGGACTCAACAGATACATTTCGCTGATCGACAGCGAGGGCGAGGAGATAGCGGTGATAAGAAACATCGACAATCTTCTGCCGGAGTCGAAAGAGGCTGTCGAGCAGTGCCTCGACGAATACTATATGATCCCGCGGATAAAGCGATTCATAAAGATGCGCGAAAAATTCCTTATCTGGATGTGGACGGTCGAGACGGACAGGGGAATATGCACCTTTGAGATAAGAAATCATCTAACGGCGGTAAAGCCGCTCTATGACGGGCGCATATTAATAAAAGACGCGAACGACAACAGGTACGAGATACCCGACGTCCGCAAGCTCGACAAGAAGAGCCGCAAGATGATAGATCCAAAAATTTAATGAGGAGAATGAATATAATGAAACTTTTGATAGCTATTGTTAATAATGATGACAGCGCGGTCGTTTCCTCGGCTCTGACGAAGGAGGGCTACACGGTGACGAAGCTCTCGACCACGGGCGGATTCCTCATGGTCGGCAACACGACTTTCCTCATCGGCGCGGATGACGACAAGGTCGCAAAGGCAAAAGAGATAATCAAGGAGTATTCGCAGCGCAGGATGCACACCGCCGCCTCTACCGCCGCATTCGGCAGCGGACTCGCCGAGGGCGATCTCGGCTCGGAAGTCGCCGTAGGCGGAGCTATCGTGTTCGTGCTCGATGTCGAGAGCGTTGAAAAATACTGATAGGGAGAATAAAATGAGTTTCACTGTCAATATCTACTACACCGGCAAAAACGGCAGCGCAAAGGAGTTTGCGCGCGAGATGACGGAGAGCGGGCTTGTAAGAAAAATAAGGGCTGAAGAGGGGAACGAGAGATACGAATATTTCTTTCCGCTCGACGACCCCGAGACCGTGCTTTTGATAGACAGATGGCGTGATCGGCAGGCGCTCGACGCCCACCACAAGTCCGAGATGATGAAGGAGATAGCGGCACTGCGCAAGAAATACGCCCTGCGCATGCGCGTAGAGCGATATATGGAACTTTAATAACCGCCCTCCGTCCGGCATTCCCGGCGGAGGGCGGTTATTACTGCTTTTTTCACGGGCGGATGATATCCGTCCCTACGCGATTGTGCTGATTTGTAATATTGCGATATTTATACTCACAAAGCCGTTTTGCCGCCTATCTATCCCTCAAACCACAAACAATGACCGACCGCAGCGATTTTTTGCTGCGGTCGGTCATTGTTCTGCGAACGCTGCTTTTACGGCGTCCGCTCGGTTCGGATGCGTTTGCTGTGCGCTTATCCTGCGTAGAAGAAATCGTCTATCATCTCCTCCACATGAATGGGGGAAACGTCGTTGCGCTCGAGCATGGAGACAAAGTCCCTCAGCTTTTTCCTGCTGAAAGAGATGTCGGGAAAGCTTGTTGTTTCATTGAGTCCGTTTTCCGTGACGGTCATCACTATGCCGTAGGAAATACGCCCGCCCGAAGCGGTTGAATTTTTTCTTTTTTCAGAGGCGCACTGAGCATCGGAGATTGCCGCATATCCGATGTCGTCCGTCTCGCATCCTGCCGGACGGCAGATGCCGTCGGCGATCTCAAATCTTACTTGCCGCATTTGTTCACCCTCAGTTACACGCTGATTGAGAATAATTATATGTGATTTTGATTCACTTTGCAATAGTTTTTGTAAAGAAATTTTGATTTTTTATGAATTCTTATTGATTTTGTGTAATATTTTATGGTGTTCGACAAGAAAAAACAGGAAAGCGCGGCATATGTCGGCTTCCCTGTTTGATTTTCAGATGTCAAAAATGTTGAGCCCCGTCTGTTCGCTTATGCGTCTGCTCATGTCAATGTCAAAAATTTTGATGAACATTTCGCAGGTCGCGCTTATCACCGCTTCATTCAGGTGACCGCCGATGACGGCGCCTTTTTCGTCCGCAAACGCGGCGTGGAGGTGGAGATAAGGCTCGCCGTCCTTGTGGCTGAGATTGCCGTTTAATGAGACGAGTTCGAGCGGCTGAACAAATGTAAGGCTGTGATATTTCTGCTCTTCGAGGTCGTATAGCCCGAACACCGCGCGATTGACCGCCCCGATGGCGGATATCTCGGCAAAGCGGATATCTTCGTCCTTTGCTATCTTCAGCACCGAGGTGATTATCTCCTCGCCCGGGTCGAGCCTTACCGCGAGGACATCGCCTGTTTTCACATATTTCATGCTATCCCTCCGCCAAATTTTATTCCCGCCGATTCGCGTATGCGCTGCATCGTGCGGCTAACAGAGAGCGCCGTTTCGCGCAGCTCTCTGTATTTTTCTCTGTTGTTTTCCGGCTCTGTTATCAGCTTATAAAACGCGCGCGCCTCGTTGCCCATGAGTTCGTCTTTCGGTGTGTTGCCGCAGATAACTCTGCTCGTCCCGTCGTTCATCACAAGTTCGATGTCCGTGAGCTTTGAAATCGAGCCGATTTTTATGCTGCCGCGCTCGCCGATTATCTGCGAGCCCGCGTGATCCTGTCCGGTTTTGCAGCTTGTCATTGTTATCGCGGTGTTTTTGCAGAGCATCGAGACGGCGGTCGCCGCGTCAGCTCCGCTTTCGAGAAACGCCGATACTGCCGAGATAGTCTCCGGCTCGTCGAACAGATCGATTGCGGGATAGACGCAGTAAATGCCGAGATCCATGAGGCTGCCCGTCGCCATAGCGGGGTTAAAAATATTCGGCAGCTCGCCGCGAAGATAGGCGGGATATTTTGACGAATACTGCGAAAAATCAAAATGCGCTGTCCAGACTTTGCCGATATCACCGAGAGCTTCCCTGAGCGCAGCCCGCACTGGCGAGTGCATATACATTATAGCTTCGATATATATGAGCTTATTTCTGTCCGCGATTTCGCAGAGCTCCGAAAATTCGTCGGGCGTTACGGTTATCGGTTTTTCGCAGATGACGTGTTTTCCGCTCTCGAGCATCTTTTTGCTCTGTGTATAATGCAGGGCGTTGGGGCTCGCGATATAGACGCACTCGGCAGGGGAGGCGGCGAGCGCATCGAGCGAGGTGTAGACTGTGCTTATCCCGTTTTCTTTTGCAAATTTTTCTCCGCGCTCGCGCGAACGCGAATATACGGCGAAGAGCTCAAAATCGGGCGCGAACTTCAGCCCGTCGATAAAGCTCTTAACTATCCAGCCCGTGCCGATGGCGGCTAATTTCATATTTTTCCCTGCTTTCTCAGACTCTGCGCGCCATGACCGTGCAGACGCGCAGAGGGAATATGATATCAAACTTGTTCTTTTTATAGAATTTTATTGCATTGGTGTTATATGAGTCGACCACCAGCATAACGCCCTTGCAGCCGATCTCTCTGAGATGCTCGGTCAGAGCCGCGAACAGGCGGGTGCCTATGCCGCAGTGCTGATAGCCGGGCTTTATGTTGATGTGCATATGCGCGGGATAGCTTCTTGCAAATATCGCGGGACCGTTTACGGACGCCCACGATTCAATTCTGTCTCCTTTTTTGCAGCCCTTGACGCGCGGGAGATATTCGGCTTTGAATATGCGCTTGTATTTTTGATAGTCCGGCGCGCAGAGAATATAGCCGACCGCGCTGTCCGTGTCTTCATCGACGGCGATGAAGCAGTGCTCCGCCTCGTGGTCTATATAGTAGTCGCAGAAAGTCGCGAGCAAAAAGCGCATCGACTTTTCTTCGCGCGCGTTGCTGCCTGCCGTGTCAAGACAGATATTGCGGACATCGTCCCGATATTTTTCGCTGTACTTTGTGATGATTATAGCCATATTTTACTTCTCAAAATCAATGTGAATATGGTTTTCGCCTTCCCATAGCTCGAACTCGCAGTCGCTGTCATAAGTGAACCATGCCTTTTGCGGAACGGTTACATAGAAGTCCATCTCGCGCTCCGTTCTGACAAACGAGACGGCTATTTCGCCGCGCACCGTGGTGATGTGACCGCTCGCGCGGTCGAGCCCATCGGGAATCTGCGGGGCGATGACAATTTTTTCGTAGCCCGCCGAGTTTTTCTCCTGAGTGATGCCGAGAATGAACGAGAACAGATATCGCGTTACCGCGCCGAACATCGGATGGCTGTGCGAGCGCTCGCCGTCCCAGTTCTCCCAGATAGTCGTTGCGCCATGCTTTTTCATGTTATAAAACGAGCCTTTGCCCGTTGAAGTCAGTAGGTGAAAAGCCGTGTCGGCGCAGCCGCGCTCAAACAGCACGCGGGTTAGAATATCCGTACCGAAAATGCCGGTGTCGAAAGCGTCCGCGGCGTCGTATTTCTTTTTTGTATTGTTGAAAGCGCGCTCTCCGCCGAGTCCGATGTCAATTGCAAAGCTGTTCGCGCCCTGCGCGTCGCCGATAAACGAGCCTGTCTGCGGGCTGTAATATGCGTTGAGAATAGCCTGCTTCTTTTCTTCTATGCGCTTTTCGAGCATGGCGGCAGTTTCGCTTTCGCCGATAGCCTCCGATGCTTCTTTCGTCATTATCATCTGCTTGACATAGAGCGCGGTGTTGACGAACGGCTCGCATATTGTTATTGGTTCTGGCGGGCACCAGTCGCCGAGGCACCAGCCGCCCTCTTCCTCGCGGCAGACGAGACCGCCGGAGCTTCGCGAGTCGAGGTAATCAAAATATCGAAGAATCTTCGGCAGATAGCGGCGGAAAGTCTCTTTGTCGCCGTATATTTTATACATCTCATACGGCACTACCGCTATCGCGCCGCCCCAGCCTGCGGGACCTCCGCCGCCGCCCATGAAAGGCGCGGTGTGCTGGACATGGCCGTTTTCAATGCTCTGGCAGTCGGAGATATCCTCGAGCCACTTTTTATAGAATTTTTGCGAATCCAAAAGCATCATCGCCGCTTCGCAGCAGAGCTGACCGTCGCCGGTGTAGCCGAGTCGCTCTATATGCGGGCAGTCCGATGGCACGCCCGAATGCATATTGCTCAGCTGCGTTCTGATATATGCGTCGTAGAGCCAGTTGAGCATCTCGCTGTCTGAATCGAACGACGAGGTCACGGCGCAGTCCGAGTGAACTGCTTCGCAGCGAACGGGTTCGGCGTTGTTCGTCAGCTCGAAATACCGAAAGCCGTGCCAAGTAAACCACGGCATGCACTCTTCGCCCTTTTTCGCGTTGCGGTACTTATCTTCCTGAATCTGCCCGCGGTCGCAGGAATCGAAATTCAGCGTGCCGTCCGGGTTTATTTCCTCGCTGCATCTGACGGTTATATCCGCGCCGTCAACCGTTGCCGCAACAACCGGGTAGCCGGAAACATTCTCGCCCATGTCATATATCGAAACTTCGCCGAGGTCAAAGAGCTTCGCGGGCTTTATTGCGCGTTTCGCTCTGTCTGCCGGGCAGTCCTGAACGAAAAACTGAGTCTCATGCGCCGGGGCTTTGATAACATTCTGAAAGCCGCTGTCCGCCGTCAGCTCGTCTGCAAGGCTCATGTCGTGAACCTCGCCGAAATATATGTTGTTTTCGATTATGCGGCTCTGCTTCCATTCAAGGCTCTCATCGGAAACAAAAGTATATTTTTTGCCGCTTTTATTCTCGGCGTCGATTTTATAGCAGAGCTTTATGTCGCCGTATTTTGCGAACCCCTCGGCGCTGCGCTTCTGCTGGGCGAACCAGCCGCAGCCGAGAATGACGCGAATATCATTTTCGCCGTCAACAACAAATTTAGATATATCATATCTCACGGCGTATGTGCGGTAAGACAGTTCGTCTAAGATAGGATATTCAAACGCCGTCAGATCGCGCTTGCAGTATTGGCTGTTGACGGGTACGAATTTGTCCTCGGACACCTCGCGCCCGTTTATCCACAGGCGAAAGAATCCGAGCCCGCAGACGGTTATCTCCGCTTTCTTCGGCTCTTCGATGAAAAAACAGCCTTTTATAACCGGCGAAGTGCAGTCGCTGTCGCAGGTCACCCATTGCGCATTCACGAAAAGTTCGCTGAAGTTCATGTTATTCCTCTCCCTCAAGTTGAGCTTTTCTGTTTTCGAGCTCTTCCCATTGTATCATGAGCTCGGTCTGCTCGTCGTTGAGCTTGCCGAGCGTTTCCGTCAGCTCCATGACGCGCGCGTAATCCGCCGCCGCTTCGGGGGTTGACATCTCTTCGTTGGTTTTTGCTATCAGCCCGTCGAGCTCATTTATCCGCTCTTCGCATTTCTTTATCGCGGTTATCGTGCGGCGCAGCTCGCTCTCGCGCTCCTTGCGGCGCTTGTAGTCCTCGCCGCCCTTGCCCATGGTCTTTGCCGCTTTCGGCTTCTCTGCGCTCTGCTCGGCGATTTTCGCCGCATAGTCGTCGTAGCCGCCCTCGAAGCTCTCCACGCCGTTCATGCCTATCGACAGCACGCGGGTGGATAGTTTATTTATAAAATATCTGTCGTGGGACACGACGAGCATCGTGCCGCCGAAATCGAGCAGAGCCGCCTCAAGCGCCTCACGCGAGGGAATATCAAGATGGTTCGTCGGCTCGTCGAGCAGCAGAACATT
This sequence comes from Ruminococcaceae bacterium UBA6392, assembly GCA_002438685.1. GTDB lineage: Bacteria > Bacillota > Clostridia > Oscillospirales > Acutalibacteraceae > CAG-177. The sequence goes on from DJQG01000115.1 coordinate 17,762, forward strand.
CGCGCCCGAGAGCATCAGCTTCAGGAGCGAGAGCCGCGCTTTTTCGCCGCCGCTCAGAGTCTCTATTTTTTTGAAAACATCGTCCGCGCAGAACAGGAACTGCCCGAGCAGAGTGCGCACGCGCGCCTCGGTGAAATCGCGGTGCAGATTCCAGATTTCATCAAGGACTGTATTGTTATTGTTGAGCGAGGAGAGCGTCTGGTCGAAATAGCCGACCTGAACGCCCGCGCCGAAGAGATATGAGCCGGAGTCGGCTTTTTCCTTACCGATAAGTATTTTTAAAAGAGTCGTCTTTCCACATCCGTTCGGACCGAGCAAAAACGCGCGGTCGGATCGGCGTATCTGAAACTCGACGCCGCTGAAAAGATGCTTGCTGCCGAACGACTTGGACAGCCCCCTGACATTCAGAACTTCGTTGCCTGTCGGCTCGACCTCGCCGAACGAAAAACCGAGAGTTTTCGCCGAGCGGTCGGGTGCGTCGATTTCCGCTAATTTTTTGTCGAGCATCTTCTGCTTACTGTCCGCGGTTATGAAATGCCGCCAGCGGCGCTGCTGCTCGATTATGCCCTCGAGGCGGTGAACCTCGTCCATCTGCCGCTCGTAGTGGCGGCGTTCGATCTCGTCGCGCTCGGTCTTTTGCTCGAGAAAGCGCGAGTAGCCGCCGTTGAACATCTCGATCCTGCCGTTTTCGAGCAGCAGCGTTTTTGTCGTCACTTTGTCGAGAAAATAGCGGTCGTGGCTTATGATTACCGCGCTGCCGCGGTAGTCGTTGATGAAGCTTTCGAGCCATTCGAGGCTTGTCAGGTCTATATGGTTCGTCGGCTCGTCGAGCAAAAGCAGATCCGGCGCGCTCAAAAGCAGCTTGCCCAGCGCGAGCTTTGACCGCTGACCGCCCGAGAGCAGGGAGCAGGGGAGCGAGAAGTCGCTCTCCGAGAATCCGAGACCCGTGAGCGCCGAGCGGGTGCGGCTTTTGTAGGTCAGCCCGCCCTCGTCCTCAAATTCGGTGTGCAGTCTGTTCTGCTCGGCGATGAGCGCGTCAATGTCGCCGTGACCCGCTTCGATGAGATCCGCGAGCTCTTCGAGCCGCTTCTCTTTTTTCATAAGAGGCTCGAACACGCTCTCCATCTCGTCGTAGACCGTCTTTTGGCTCCCCGCGCAGGCGTGCTGCTCGAGATAGCCTATCTTTATATTTTTGCCGGGATATACCCCGCCCGAGGTCGGCTCAAGCTCGCCGGTGATGAGCTTGAAGAGGGTGGTTTTGCCCGTTGCGTTCGAGCCGATGAAGCCTATCTTATCGCGCTCGCCGACTTCAAAGCTCACGCCGGAAAACAGCGTGCGCTCGCCGAACTCCATATCAAGATTTTGTACGCTTAAAACTGCCATTTGTAATATCAGACCCTTGTTTCAAGGATCTTTGCTTCTCCGTTTATTTTGTAGTCCCCGCAGTTTGCGGGAATGAAAATGCTGCCGCCCTTCGAAAATTCAAGAGTCTCGCCCGCGCATTCGAGCGAGCCCGCACCGTCAAGAATAAGAAGCGACACGAAAGATTTTTCGTCCGCAGCGCCGTCAAAAGAGCCGTTAACATCGAGAACTCTCTCGGTAAAGAACGGGCAGGCGACAAGATTCGTGACATTGCCGTCCTTTTTCGGCGTGCAGGGATTTTTGTATACGCCCGTGTGCGTGACATTCACCGCGTCCTCAACGTGAAGCTCGCGCGGTTTGCCGTCGAAGCCCAGACGACCGTAGTCATATATTCTGTAGGTCGTGTCCGAATTCTGCTGAACCTCGGCGAGCAGGATGCCCTTGCATATCGCGTGGAGCGTGCCGGATTCGATAAAAAAGAAATCTCCCTTTTTGACCGGGACTTTTTTGACATAGTCGGTCAGCGTGCCGTCGGTTATCGACTGCCTGAACTGCTCGCGGGTTATGTCCTTTTCGAAGCCGAGCAGAAGATAAGCGCCCGGCTCGCAGTCGAGGATATACCACGACTCGGTCTTTCCCGCGCCGCTGCCCTTTTTCAGGCAGTAGGCGTCGTCGGGGTGAACCTGAACCGAGAGATCCGCCGCGGCGTCGATGAATTTTATCAGCACCGGGAAATCAGAGAATCCCGCGCAGTTTTTGCCGCCGAGCTCGGGGTGCTCAAGATAGACTTCGCGAAGAGTCCTCCCCGCAAATTCGCCGTTTGCGACTGTTGAGCTGCCGTTTTTGTGCGCGGACATGACCCACGCCTCGGCGGCGTTTCGCTTGTCTGTGACAACGGAGTATTCGTCAATGAGCCTGCGCCCGCCCCAGACGGTTTCCGAGATGAAGGGCGTCAATACCATGGGATAAAGCTTCAAAACACATTCTCCTTTATTATAAACATCCTATATATTTTTTGGCGTTCGGGCGAAAAATATCGTCCGGCTGAATTATTTTATCATATTTGTCCCATAATTGCTATACAAATAATACCGGGAGGACGAAAAAATGGTTACTGCTTTCAAATATCTGCTCGGAGGAAAGCTCAAAAAGGCGGACGAAGCTCCTACAAGGGAGGAGCAGCTGCTCGTGGACATAAGAGCACTTAAAAAGGAAATGGACGCGGCATATCTGCGGTTTGAATACGGCGAGGACGACGACTCGGTCGAGGCCGCGATATATGAGCTCGAATCGCTCAAGCGCCGCTACCACAGGCTCCTGAAGCTCGCAAAGCAGGAGGGACTTGAAAGCAGCGACATCGCCGTCTGCTACAAACTGGAATGAGGGGATAGCCTTGTCAACGGGAATGAAAACGGTTCTTATAATATTTCTCGCTGCCGCCGCACTCGCGATAGCGGTGTTCGCCGTGACGAACAGGCGCGGCTTTTCGGCGCTGATACTCAACGCGATAGGCGGCGCGGCGGCGCTGTTCGCCGTCAATATCGCGGGGCTCGCGACGGGGATACAGCTCTCCGTCAACCGCTGGTCGCTCGGCGCGGGCGCGCTGCTCGGCGTGCCCGGGGTGATATCGATGCTGGTGCTCGATATCGTTTTCAAATAAATTAAAATGAGCCGCCCGCAGGCTGAAAATGGCATTTCTGCGGGTGCTTCACAAAAAAATCAATTTTTTTAAAATTATGCTTGACATTCGCGCGGCGTTCATATATAATAGGCTCTGCTGAACGGGAAAGACCGAAAAATTCAGCTCAAATGGACGCTTAGCTCAGCTGGTAGAGCATTCGCTTGACGTGCGAAGGGTCAGCGGTTCGAGTCCGTTAGCGTCCACCAGAAAACGCCTTGATGAAATATCATCGAGGCGCTTTTTTCTATTTGCTTTGAAAACGCCGCCTGCGGTGTTGCCACAAAAACTATTCACTAAAAACAAAAAGTGTGATATAATCAGCTCGATTGAAAATACCCGAAAGGAGCGCAAATATGAAAGAACCTATCAGCCCTTATGTTGAGGACAGATATGTCGAAAAGAACGAGTTTATTTCCATGCAGCCCGATATGTCGGAGCTGCCGGATTTTGAAAAGGAGAAGGGAAAGCTCCCGGAACCCATGTGGGCGGGACACGGCGATGAAATCGCCGCATATTACAAGGCGTGGGAGATAGCCTTCCGCAACCTCGGCAAGCCGACGAAAGAGAGCGGCTTCGTTTCGCCCTATATCGACGCCGCGTTCAACGACCACATATTCATGTGGGATTCCTGCTTCATGCTCATGTTCGGCAAATACGGCGACAGCGTGCATTCGTTCCAGAAAACGCTCGACAACTTCTACTGCAAGCAGCACAAGGACGGATTTATCTGCCGCGAGATAAATGAAATTGACGGTGTTGACCGATTCTACCGCCACGACCCGACAAGCACCGGACCCGAGATAATGGCGTGGTGCGAGTGGCAGTATTACAAGAACTACGGCGACAAAGACAGGCTCAGAAAAGTCTATTATCCTCTGCTTTCGTTCCACCGTTGGCTCAAGAACTATCATCGCTGGAAAGACGGAAGCTACTGGTCGAGCGGCTGGGGCTGCGGCATGGACAACCTGCCGCGCTGCGATCTTGAACTCATCCCCGATTCGGAGGATTGGCAGCTCGAATCGTTCCACCACAGCTATATGTCCTGGATAGACGCGACGCTTCAGGCGGCGATGAGCTGCGAATATCTCATCATGATGGCGGAGGAGCTCGGTATCTCCGACGATGTTGACGCGCTCAAGGACGAATATGAAAAGCTCGTCAGGTTTGTCAACGAGAAGATGTGGAGCGACAGGGACGAGTTCTACTATGATTTGAAATCCGACGGCAGCTTTCTCGAGGTCAAGACCGCCGCCTCGTTCTGGGCGCTTATCTCGAAAATCGCCCCGCCCGAGAGGGTCGATGCGCTCTGCCGCCACCTCGAAGATAAAAATGAATTCAACCGCCCGAACCGCGTCCCCGCACTCTCTGCGGATCACCCGGACTACAAAGAAAACGGCGGCTACTGGAACGGCGGAGTTTGGGCGCCGACGAACTATATGGTGCTCTGCGGACTCTCCGCAAACGGAAAAGAGAAGCTCGCCAAGGACATAGCCGAGTGCTGCTACGAAAACGCCATGGAGGTCTACAGAAAGACCGGCACATTCTGGGAGAATTATGCGCCCGAGACTGCTTCCCCCGGCGAACCCGCGCGAAAAGATTTTATCGGCTGGACGGGCATATTCCCGATAACCGTTCTGATAGAGTATATCCTCGGCATCAGAGTCTCCGCCGAGAAGTCGGAGATAGTCTGGCGCGTGAGCAAGCTCGAAAAGCACGGCATAAAGAAGCTGCCGACCGGCAGGGATTCGTATGCCACGCTCATGTGCGAAGCGAGAAAGTCCGAAAACGAGAAACCCGATATAACCGTCGAGAGCGACAAGCCGATAAAGGTGAAAGTTATCTACGGCGAGGATTGGCAGTTCTCGTTTGAGATATAAAATATAAAACAATGCCGCCTGCGTGAAAATGCGGGCGGCATATTTAATCTCCGACAAAATTCCCTGCAAAATACTAAATTTTGAATTTTTTGTTGCTTTAACGGACGTTTTGTGATATTATAAATACATAGGATTATGCAGGAGAGTGGGTTAATACTTTTTAGTTAGGATGATGTCCATTGAACCACTCTTCGCCTGCTTGGCGGGCATGAATTGAAAAACAAAGTTTAAATTTTTACAATTGAATAGGAGGTATAACCTTGCCTGATAAGAAACTGCTTTCTCAGGTCAGAGCGATATTCTTTCGTTCGAAAGAGATGATTGTTGTTCTGTCGCTGTTTTTTGCCTCGATAGTCGGCGCAGCGGCATGGCAGATGACAAGGGCGATAAGCCCCCTCTACGACGATGCGGCTCTCGGCGCGCTCGATATACCGCTGAAGTTTTCTCTCGCTTCGTTCGCCGTCTTCTCGTTTTTGTCCTTTGAGATGAGCTACAAGCTCCGCCGATATAAGCTCGACGAGTGCATGAACACGGTAGTTCACGCAAAAAGAAAGATATTTCTGGCGCAGGGTGTGATTTTTGTTGTCGTCATCCTGATATTTTTTGCCTTTTTTAATATATGGAGTCTGCTCCTCTTTGTAAAATACAGAAACTTTAACTGTTGGCACGGCAAGTTTATCATTCAGACCGTTCTGAATATGCTGCTGAGCCATTTTTTTGTTCCCTGCTGCGCCGCGGCCATGGGTATGTCGGCGTCGCTGCTTTTCCGCAGAATAAACGGATGCCTCGGGCTCGTGCTTTTTGTGCTGCTCGGCTCGCCGCTTTCAAATTATCTCGGCGAGATGCTCTATGAATTCAGCCGCAATGTCAGCATAAATATCTTTCCGCTTTTGCGGCTGTTTGATATCTTTCCGCCGGCGCTCAACTATCAACCGGTTTATGCGTTCGGCCAGTCTGTTTTGCCATATCGCTGGCTGACGGCGCTTTTCTGGCTGCTGCTCTCTCTTTTTGTGATAAGTCTGAAAACCGGGGAGAGAAACAGACGCTTCCGGGCGGCTCCCGCCGTTTTTGCGTCGCTCGCGCTCGCTTTTCTCGTTGTGTCGCAGCTCCCGGCTTCGAGAGTCATAGTTGGTAGCGGCGACCCGAAATATTCCATGGAATATGGTGATGGAGAATACTACGATGAAGCATACGGCTTTTATTCCGACGACTATGATGAGGACGGCGCGAACAAAGAGTGGGCGCATTTTGAAAAAGAGTTTGATGTGACCGATTACGATCTGGAAATAAAGGTCGGCAATAATCTGCACGTCAGGGCGGCGATAACCGTTGACAAGCCGAATCTTGAAAAGTACGATTTTACACTCTATCACGGATATAAAATAAGCTCCGTTCGGGACGGCAGCGGAAACAAGCTCCGCTTTGAACAGGACGGAGATCGTTTCACCGTTTTCAATCCGGAGAAAAAGAGCCTTGACAGGATAGTGCTTAAATACAGCGGCTTTTCAACGCAATATTATTCCAATATTCAGGGTTTATTCCTGCCGGGATATTTCCCGTATTATCCGCACAGCGGTTCGCTGCCCGTATATAACATGGGAATGGGGGAAATATATCGCTTCGTGCTCGACAAGCCGACCCACTTCAGGGTGAAGGTGGACAGCAACCAGACTGTATACAGCGGACTTGAGCAGACGGGAAAGAATGAGTTCGAGGGCAGCACGACAGGCGTGACGCTCGTTTCCGGTCTCTACGATTGCTACGAAAAGGACGGAGTGAAGATGGTCTATCCCTATCTTCATTTCTATTGCGGTCAGGAAAAGCAGCGCGCAAAGTTCTTCGACAATTACCGCTCGACCGAGACGCTTCCCGACAACATAAAAACAGTAATAATTATCCCGAGTATCGGAGGCAGTGTAATGTATACCGGTTACTGCCAATTTGACAATTGCCTTGTTTCCACGGAAATACTGCAAATAGACGGAGACTATAAAAGACTGAATATTGAGCCTTGGAAGTTTGACTTGTATCAAAATTATATGAGCTACACCAAAGGCAATGAGAGCACAAGAGAATTTATGCGCGAAAACGGCAGTGAGGAAGGCTACAGCACATATGATTTTATACAGTATATAAACCGTGTCGGCGAAGAAGAGGCGCTCAAGAGAATGTCGGAGTATCTGAACGACCATAACGACAGACGAACCGCGAGCGAGTTTTACGCCGACGCAGACTGAGGAGGGATTTTTTATGCTTTCACTTTATGCGGTGGACAAGAGCTTCGGCCGCAGTAAAATATTGAAATCGATAGATCTGCAGCTCGATAAAAAAACATACGGACTCCTCGGACCCAACGGCGCGGGCAAGACGACGCTTATGCGCTGCATAACGGGACTCTATCCGCTGAGCGCGGGAAAAATCGAATTTAACGGCAGCGATATTTCAAAGGACAAAAACTTTCAGAGCCATATAGGCTATCTGCCGCAGAAATTTGGTCTCTATAAGGAGCTGACCGCCTTTGAAATGATGGA
>DJQG01000115.1:25322-25456 GCA_002438685.1 Ruminococcaceae bacterium UBA6392
GACAAGCTCGACAAAAAAGTCAAGACCCTTTCGGGCGGCATGATACGCAGGCTGGGCGTGGCTCAGGCTCTGCTCGGCGAGCCGGATATCATTATATTCGACGAGCCGACCGCTGGACTCGACCCGGAAGAGCG
>DJQG01000115.1:25503-28237 GCA_002438685.1 Ruminococcaceae bacterium UBA6392
CTGCGCTTCAAGAATATTGTTTCAAAGCTCGAGGGCGAGCGCACGATAATTATCTCCACGCACATTGTCGAGGATGTTGAAAACCTCTGCGACGAACTGGTGATAATAAACAACGGCACCGTGGCGGCGCAGGGCACATGCGCCGAAATAGAAAATGCCGCCGCAGGCAAGGTCTATGAAATCGAGGATTCAAGGCTCGGCGAGCTTTCGGAGCCGTATTTCATTCAGCGCCAGTTTGAGCGCGATTCAAAGCGGATGACCGCCGTGCTCTCGGCGCAGGCTCAGCCTGCTGCCGCGTCGGTGTCGCCGCGCGTTGAGGATGGATACATATGCATAACAAAAAACATATGAGCGCGGTTCTTATGGCTGTGCGTCTGTCGCTGAAAAATGCTGGCGCGGTGAGGTTTGTTCCGCTCGTGCTCTTCGATGTTCTCTATCCGATACTGCTCTGCTCCATGCATTTCAACGGCACCGAGCCCGATATGATCGAGGTTTATCTGCTGCAGATGTCGCAGGTGATATTTCCGTTTTTCTCTGCATGGGATGTCATTTTTGTGCTCAGGGAGTATAACGAATCCGAGGGCAACGAGGTGCTGTTCGTCAACAAGAGGGTGAGCGCAGGTACTATTTGCGCGGTCATATTCTGCGCGATGCTCCTGAATGTTTCGATAATGATGGCGGCTTCATGCCTGCTCCTGCCGGATTTTGCCTTTGAATTTGTGCGGATAATCCCCGCCTGCGTGTTCTTCTTCGGAATGTGCAGCTTTATTATCAGCATTTCAAAATCCGCGGCGATGAGTATCCTCGGCGGCGTGCTGTATCTGATAGCAAACTATATGTTCTGCATCAACAGAGAGGTGCCGATGTTCTATATGTCGTCAGGGCTTGTCTCGTCCGAACTGGTGCTTCAAAGCTGCCTGCCTCTGCTCGTTTTGGGCATTGCGCTTGCCGTGGCGGGAAATATCATAAGCAAGAAGAGAACGGTTTATAACTGACCGCAAAGTCAATTCAAAATGCCGTGTCCGGGAGCGGGTAGACCGCTTTTCGGGCGCGGCAAAATTTTTTGCAAATTTTTCCTTGACAGAACAGAAATATAATGCTATGCTATATACATAGAACACCGATGTATAGAAACTCTATGCTAAAAGGAGGACTTTATATGAATATCCAAAAAGAACTGTCGAAGGGCAGCAGCTCGCTGCTCGTGCTGTCCGTCCTCGGAACAGGGGACATGTACGGCTACCAGATCATCAAGGAGATCGAACAGCGCAGCGAATTCGTGTTCTCGTTCAAGGAGGGCACGCTCTATCCGATACTCCACGGCTTCGAGCAGGAGGGACTCGTGAAGTCCTATTGGCAGGACGGCGAGCGCGGCAAACGGCGCAAATATTATCACATCACCGACCGCGGCTTGAAGATGCTCAACAAATCGACCGAGGACTGGCGCTCGTATTCGACCGCCGTCGAAAAAGTTATAAGGAGCGGCTTCGCACCCTCGGCGGTCTGAGGTGGAGAAATGGACAAAAGAATAGAAACCTACCTTGATTCTGTGATTCCCGAAAAGCTCTCGAAGAGGCGGCAAAAGCTTATCCGCGAGGAGCTGCGGGATCATATATCCGACCACATCGATTTTTATACCGAGATCGGCTACAGCGAGGATGAGAGCATCAAAAAGGCGCTGACCGATATGGGCGACGACGGAGGTGTGACCGCAATGGTGAAAAAGGATTTCGAGAAAGTCTACGGCGAAAAAATCTGGATGCCGATTTTGGCATTCGTGCTGACAATGCTTATGTTGTTCGCGGCGATATACTGCGGCGTGTGGATACTGAGCGCGGACTCAAAGGGCAGTCCCGGCGTATTTGAAGTTATAGCGAGCTTCGCGATTATACTTGCCATGTCCTTCGCGATGGTGTTTGCATACAGAAAAGGTTTGAAGAAAACGCTGCTCGCGATAGGTATTCCGAATCTGCTGTTCGGCGCAACTCTGATTCCCAGCGGATATCCTCAGCCCGCGATATATGCGCTCATTTACGATGTCTGTCTTTTGCTCGAAGAAACGACTCCGCTGACTATGTATAAAGTTGCTGATACAGCCGAATATATAGTTCTCATAGCGGGAGTTGCCGTTGATATAGGCTTTGCGATAGTATCGGTTATTCTGTATAACAGGCTCAGAAAAAACGGCGTTCCGGAGAAAAGCGGCAAAAAGAAAATTATAATAACTGCGTCCGTGCTGTGCGCGGCGGCGATATGCCTGACCCTTGCGTACGGCAAATCGGAGAACTATTTTAATAAATACGAGTATGTTATGAACGGCTATAAGTTCGAGACTTCCGACGGAATATGCAAGCAGAGCGAGGCGGCGTTCGATTCGGTGGAACTCGGAATGAGCTACGACGAGGCAAAGCTGAAGCTTCGCGTTCAGGGCTATATGCCGTTTGACGAATACTGCGAAACGCAGAGCAGGGGAATGAGCAAACGCTTGAAATATTCGCTGAGCGAACTCGACCTTACCGTCACCGACGAGGGCTACACGGTGTTTGTCAATCCGAATGTGTTCTATGACTACAGCGGAATCGACGGAAGAAATTACAGCAACGGGTTTGTTTATCTCAGAGCCGACTCAGACGGATGCGTCGAATCGAAGGGCGTCGGAAGTGGAACGAAGCCGGGCGACGGGAGCTATACCGCAACATTTTCGAGCGACGACAATTCGGACGGCGTGACGGAG
>DJQG01000115.1:28305-28443 GCA_002438685.1 Ruminococcaceae bacterium UBA6392
AAGAAAATATGTTGTCACTCCCGGCAGACCGTACCGGATGGAGGATATGCTGTAATAAAATCAGCCCGCAGCGCCGGTGAATAGATATAATCAAAAAGTCCTACCCAATTTTTATTTTGGGTAGGATTTTTTCATTGT
>DJQG01000104.1:0-9141 GCA_002438685.1 Ruminococcaceae bacterium UBA6392
CGTTTTATATTCCTGAATTTTTCGGCTCATCGTCGAAAAAAGATAGTTGCTGCGGAGAAGCGAAAAGTTTTCGTTTATCTTCATTTTGCGCCTCCGCCGTAGGTGATTTCGCCTGTAAAGACGGTCTGCGCAGGACCCGTCAGATACACATCTCCGTCGGCGCTCCATTTTACCGAGAGCTCGCCGCCGCGAAGCGAGATTTTGATATCGGTGTCGCGCTTGCAGTAGCCGTTCAATATGCAGGCGACTGCCGCCGCGCACGCGCCCGTGCCGCAGGAGAGAGTTTCGCCCGCTCCGCGCTCCCAAACGCGCATTTTAATGTGTGAAGCTGAAATCGGCTGAACGAATTCCGTATTTATCCTGTCCGGAAACGCCGGGTGATTTTCAAATTCGGCGCCGATTTTTTGAATATTTATGGAATCAATATCGCTTGAAAAAACCACGCAGTGCGGGTTGCCCATCGAAAGGCAGGTGACGGAATAAACTTTTCCGCCGACTTCGAGCGGTTGGGAAATCACGGTGTCCAATTCAATAAGCGCGGGGATATCCCGATTTTTCAGCATCGGTGCCCCCATGTTTACCTGCGCCGAAGTGACCTTTCCGTCCGTCTTATATATATTAATGTATTTAATTCCGCTGAGGGTCTCCAAAGATATCATGTCTTTGTCGGTCATTTTGCTGTCGCAGACATATTTTGCTACGCAGCGCGCGGCGTTTCCGCACATCTTCGCCCGTGACCCGTCGGAATTGTAGATATCCATTTTGAAATCCGCCCTGTCGGACGGCAAAATCAGCACAAGCCCGTCTGAGCCGATGCCGAAATGGCGGTCGCTCAAAAATTTCGCCGCGGCGGGAGGGTCGTCGATCGATTCATCAAAACAGTTGACATATATGTAGTCGTTGCCCGTGCCCTGCATTTTGGCGAATTTCATTCACAAGACCCTTTTCATTTATATATTAGCGAGCTCGCTGAGCAGATGCCGCGCGGTTGCGGCTATCGAACTGCTCTCGTTCATGCTCCTTCTTCTAATATATGCGTATGCGTCCTCTTCAGACACACCGTTTACTTTCATATATAAATGTTTTGCCTTGTCGATTATCTCCTGATCCGCCGTGTTGCGTTGACCGCCCGAGCGTATGCGCGACTCGGACGAGGAGCGTAGCAGTTTTTCTATCGTATTGCGAAATTCCGGACGTGACAGCGGCAGAGTCATGCACTGCACGTTGCTCATGCCGAACAGCGGGGACTGGGCGGAGGACATGAGCAATATCATATCGGCGCCCGGCGGGAGCAGACGAAGCATGGCGGCGGGCGCCATGTCGGTCAGGCGGTGGCAGATTATTATAGCCGAGGGGAGACGCTGAGCAAAATCGAGGGTCTGCGAAGCAGAGTGGCACTCAATGACGCCCATTATTCCCATGTCTGCAACGAAGCCGCGCAGCTGCGCGCGCACCTTATCGGATGACGATGCTATAATAATATCGCGCACCATCTATCCCTCCCTCGCGGTGCGTAGTCTGTCAGAAAAATCAGCTCTCCTGCACGTTCTTTATGATATCGTTGATAGTTGTTCTGAGCGCCGAGTCGGTGTCGCTCTCTTTCTTTATCTCGTCGAGGGCGTAGAGTACCGTTGAATAGTGTCTGCCGCCGAACTCCGCGCCGATAGCCTTGGCGGAAAGTCCCGTGACTTCGCGCACGATGTACATCGATATCTGGCGGTATTTCGAAGTCTGTGCGTCCTTCTTTTTCGAGCGCAGGTCCTCGGGATTCGCGCCGTAGGTGCGTGCGACTTCGGTTATTATCTTGTCCACGACGACGGGGATAGGCTTGTTGTCGCTGAGAATATCCCTTATCGCCTGCTGAGCGGTGGCGGTGTTTACATGCGCGCCCTGTATCTGGACATAAGCCTGCATCTTCTTGACCGCGCTCTCAAGCTGGCGGATGTTGTTCTTGAGCTTCTGCGCTATGTATTCAACGACGTCGTCGCTGATATCGAAGTTAAGTGCGTCCGCCTTGCGCTTGACTATGAGCATACGGGTCTCAAGATCCGGCGGCTGAACGTCCGCGAGCAGACCCCACTCAAAGCGGGTGCGCATTCTGTCCTCAAGCTGGGGCATGTCCTTCGGCGGGCGGTCGGATGACAGAACGATCTGCTTGCCGTCCTGCGTCAGGGCGTTGAAGGTATGGAAAAATTCCTCCTGCGTGCGCTCTTTGCTCGCGATGAACTGAACGTCGTCCATCAGAAGAACGTCGACCTTGCGGTATTTGTTCTGAAATTCTGTCGTTGTGCGGTGGTTGAGCGCTTCGATAAACTCGTTGGTGAATTCCTCGCCGTCTGTGAGGACTATCTTCATCGACGGGTCGTTTCTTTTTATCTCGTGGCAGATGGCGTTGAGCAGATGCGTCTTGCCGAGTCCCGAGTTGCCGTAGATGAACAGCGGGTTATACGCCTTGCCGGGGTTCGCCGCGACTGCCTGCGCCGCCGCATGGGCGAACTTGTTTGACGCGCCGACAACGAATGTGTCGAATGTGTTTTCAAAATAATTCGAGGCGCGCGTGCTGCCGTCTATCTCCGATGAGCCCGCCGCAGAGCCCGAGGAGTCAGACTGCGAATATCCTTCGCCCGGCGCTATGAACTCGACATCGACATCGAGACCGAGCGCGTTCAAAAATGCGCTGTGAAGCGTGCCGCCGAACTTCTGCGCGAGGATGCGGCGCTTGAATTCCGCCGTTGTCATGAGTACGGCGCGGCTGCCGTCAAAGCTTATTGGCTCAAGCTCGCTGAACCAGACGTTGTAGATAGATTCGGAGTTTGTCTGCTTGAGATAGTCGGAAACTACCTGCCACAGCTCGTTGAATGAATCCATTAGTGAACTTCCCCCATCATAATACTTTATAATAGGATAGAGTATATCATAAAACCCCCTTTTTTTCAACAAGCAGTTTGCACAAGGACGCAAAAAAATGATTGACATTGATGTGAAGTATGATATATAATAGTAGCTTGCAAGGGTAGGCGAAAGCGTTATACCCATATCTGCACATAAGATCACGGCGGTACGAGTGCCACCAAAGCGCCCGCCGGTGACTAATATCCTGTGAAACGGAGGTTACCGCAAATGAAAAGAACTTACCAGCCCAAGAAGCTGCACCGTAAGAAGGAGCACGGCTTCCGCAAGAGAATGTCCGACAGAAACGGACGCAAGGTTCTTTCCCGCCGCAGAGCGAAGGGAAGAAAGCAGCTCACCTATTGATTTACCTTTTTAACGGTCTTTTAACAGGTCGAGCGGATTATTGCCACGGATGGATTGATTGCTTTGGCAGAATATCAGACGCTCAAGCTTAACAGCGATTTTCGCAGGACTTACGGGCGCGGCAAATCAGCCGCTGACCCGGTGCTTGTCACATATGCGCTCAGGAACCGTTACGGCGTCATGCGCATCGGGATAACCACCGGCAAAAAGCTCGGAAATGCGGTGGAGCGCAACCGGTGCCGCCGGATAATTCGCGCGGCTTTCCGGCAGCTCGAAGGCGAGTGCTGCGGGGGATGGGACATTGTATTTGTCGCCCGTCATAAGACGGTCTCCCGCAAGAGCACCGATATCGAGCGGTCAATGCGCAAACAGCTGGGAGCCTTGGGTGTTATCGGTATATCTGCAGGAGTGAAAGTTGTGAAGTGAAAATGAAGGACATACTGATAAAACTTATTCAGTTTTACAGAAAGCATATCTCACCGCAGCTGCCCGATATGTGCAGGTACTATCCGACCTGCTCTCAGTATGCGATAGAGGCTCTCGAAATACACGGAGCGTTCAAAGGTTCTCTGCTGACTGTTGCCAGACTTCTTCGCTGCAATATCCTATTCCCCGGCGGTTATGATCCCGTCCCTCCCAAGAGGGACAAAAAATCCAACCGGAGGACTCACAAATAATGGACGCCATTTATACGACATTGGGTATCCCGTTCGGATATGTTCTCAGGTTCATATTCGAAGCCGTTGACAATTACGGTCTTGCTCTCATCCTCTTCACCCTCTTCGCAAGACTTCTTATGATTCCCACTTCTATCTACCAGACTAAGGGTACCGTCAAGACGCAGCGCCTTCAGCCCAAGATCCGCAGAATAAACGCCAAATACAAGGGCGATCAGAAAAAGATTCAGGAAGAGACTCAGGCTCTCTACCAGCGCGAAGGACACAATCCCATGAACATGGGCTGTCTGCCGCTCGCCATCCAGTTCATCATCATCTTCGGTCTTATCGGCGTTATCTATCACCCCCTCAAGTGGGCGCTTGCAATCGATGATACAACAATCAATTCGCTGACAGAAATAGCAAAAGGACTCGCTGAATATAACGCAAAGACGGGCAAGCAGACTATCGAGCTTTTTGTTATCAACCATATCAATGAGATAAGACCCATTGCCCTTTCAAAGGGTATCAGCTCGGGAGTTATCGACAGCATCGCGAACTTCAACTTCAAGTTCCTCGGCATACCGCTGGGCGAGGTTCCGTCGATAAAAGAGCCCGGAATCCTTTGGGTCGTTCCCATTCTCTCGGGTCTTACTTCTCTCGCAACGAGCCTCTTCTCGATGCTCCAGCAGCGCAAGAACAACCCCGAAATGGCGAAGAACCCGTCTATGGGCTGCATGACTTTCGGTATGCCCCTGTTCTCGCTCTATTTCACTTTCCAGTTCCCCGCCGGTATCGGTATCTACTGGATCGCATCGAACGTTTTCGCGCTCATTCAGACAGTTATCCTTTCGTTCACCCACAGCCCGAAGAAGATGATTGCAAAGGCTATGGTTGATGAGACTGTCGAGCGCCGTTCAAGGGAAGAGAATCTCAAGCGCGCACTCGCGCAGAAAAAAGAAGAAAAATAAATTTTCCAGGTGGTGGAAACAGAGATGTTAAAAGAAGCTATCGGAACCGGCGCAACGGTCGATCTTGCAAAAGCTGACGCTATCGCGCAGCTCGGCATATCCGCCGATTCGGATTTTGAAATCGAAGTTCTCGAGATGCCGACAAAGAAAATGTTCGGTCTGCTCGGAACAACTCCCGCAAAGGTCAAGGTGAGCTACGATGCTCCGTCCGAGGCCGGCGCGAAGGAATATCTTGAAAAAATTCTTGCAAGCCTCGGCATCGAGGGTGCAGAGATAAAAATCGAAGAGACTGACGAAGAAGTCAGCATCGCGGTCGAATATGACGGCGATTACGGCGCGGCTATCGGCCGCAGGGGAGAGACGCTCGACGCTATCCAGTATCTCGTCCGCCTTGTTGTCAACAGGGGCGCGGACAAGTCGAGAAGAGTCTCACTCAACATCGGCAACTACCGCGAGAAACGCGAGGCAACCCTGCGCGCACTCGCTCAGAAGAGTGCGGCGAAGGTCAGAAAGTACGGCAGAAATGTTGTGCTTGATCCCATGAATCCCTATGAGAGACGCATTATTCACACGGCTCTCCAGGATGTTGAGGGCGTGACCTCTCACTCCGTCGGCTCCGAGAATGACCGCAAGGTCGTTATAACTCTCGAAGAGGGCGTGAAGCCCCTCAACGGCGGCTCCAGACCGCCCCGCGGAAACGGACGCGGCGGATATCAGAACCGCGACAGAGGCGGCAGAGGCAGAAATGACCGCCCGCGCAACGACCGTCCCGCAGCGCCCTCCCGTCCGCCCAGATCCGATGCGGCTTCCGCTTCGAGATACGGCAGGATTGAGCCCATCGCTAAGCAGAACAGCGAAGACTGATAAAAAACAAAAGCACGGTGTGTCAAAAGATGCACCGTGTTTTTTGCTATCCATAAAAATACCCCGCAGACCTGAGCCTGCGGGGTGCTTAACTATTTAATTTTTATTCCTTGCCGAACATCGCTTTGACATTCGAACCCTTGCAGATGAATATCTCTCTGAAGATTATCATGCTCACGAAGGCTATCGTGCCACCCATGAGAACGTCGCTGAAGAAGTGCGCGCCGACGATTATGCGGCTGACTGCGACCATGCCGGTATAGGTTATGGCGGCGATCCAGCTGACGGCTCTCTTGCCCTTGCTCTTGATGTTGAAAACATCGAGGAGCATAAGCAGGCAGTAGACCATGCCGGCGGAGCAGGTGTGTCCGCTCGGGAACGATTTGAGCGCGTCGGTCGTGCCGAAGAGTGCTCTCATTTCGTCCTTGGTGAGGTGCTGCCCGTTGGCGACATACCAGCGGGTGAAGTTGTCGAATCCGCCGATTGACTGACCGCCCTCACAGTTCATTGCGCGGTAACGCATGCGGCCGACGGGACCTTTGACAGCGGCGACAAGACCGT
Organism: Ruminococcaceae bacterium UBA6392; assembly: GCA_002438685.1. Classification (GTDB taxonomy): domain Bacteria; phylum Bacillota; class Clostridia; order Oscillospirales; family Acutalibacteraceae; genus CAG-177. The sequence continues at coordinate 6,308 of DJQG01000104.1, forward strand.
TTGAAAGCGCGGCGACGCAGAGCACCGCGACTGCGAACATAACCATCTTGTTGACCGATTCCTCGGAATAGTTCCTGATGGCGAAAGTCGCAAAAAATGTCATGAGTGCGGCAAAGAACATAGAAATGCCTTTGAGGAATGCAGCCTTGCGGAATGCCTCTGCAGCCGGTCCGATATGCTGAAGCGAATATTTGACGGCATCGTCAAACAGCACGAAATAGGCTATTGTGCCCGCGACAAGCAGGAGTATCGCGAGGATCTCTTTCCACGGATGCTTTTTCATTTTGCGCATGACCTGCCAGAAGAGGATCTGGAAGCTGAATGCGAGCATGAGATAGACTGGCGACGAGCCGACGGCCTCGAGCACAACGCCGTATACGGTCTCGTTTGTGTAGTATGTGTGGGCGGCGAGCGCCTTTGCCGTGAGGATGTTGCTGACCTGCAGGTCAGTGAACGTTGCGGTCACGAGCAGAGTGCCGAACACTGCGATGAAAAGCAACAGGGCGACCCACGATTTTGTTCGTTTTGTCAATGTCAACTCTCCTTTATGTAATGGGTTTCATTTGCAGTTTAATTATAGCAAATTGCATATTTTTGTCAATCTTTATTTGCTGTCCTTGTTGCACTTTATATCATATAATGTAGCGGGCGGGCGTTTTATGCGCGGACAGGAAAAAACTTGCCGCGCGCAGTATCGCCACAATCCGCTCAAATATATTGCAAGTCCGGTGATTATGTTGTATAATATAGAATATATAAGTATAATTGGGAATCCTGCGGTTTGGAGTGATTTTTCTTATGACGGCGTATCTTGACAACAGCGCCACGACCCCCGTGTGCAGTGAGGCTGTTGAAGCGATGAAAACCGCTGTAACGGAGCTTTGGGGCAACCCATCGTCCCTGCATCAAAAGGGGATAGAGGCGGACGAAATGCTCGAAAACGCGCGCTCGAATGTGGCGCGCAGGCTCTTCTGCCGTGATGACGAGGTGTATTTCACCTCCGGCGGAACGGAGAGCAACAATCTTGCCGTTCAGGGCGCGGCTCATGCCATGCGCCGGCGCGGCAGGCGGATAGTGACGACGAGCGTCGAGCATCCGAGCATTGATGAAACGGTCAAGCATCTCGAAAACGAGGGCTTTGAAGTTATACGCCTCGGCGTTGACAAAAACGGGCGCATCAGCGAGCGCGAGCTTTTTGAAGCCGTGACTCCGGATACGATACTCGTGAGCATCATGGCGGTCAACAACGAGACGGGCACAATTCAGCCGGTCGAGGCGGCGAGAACTGCGGTAACGCGCGCGAAGTCGCCCGCGCTTGTCCATTGCGACGCGGTGCAGGCTTTCGGCAAACTGCCGCTCAAGCCCGCTGCGATGGGCGTTGACCTGATGACAGTCAGCTCCCACAAGATACACGGACCCAAGGGTGTCGGCGCACTCTATGCCAAAAAAGGTGTGCGCCTGTCGCCGATAGTTTTCGGCGGCTCGCAGGAAGAAAAACTGCGCCCGGGCACTCAGCCCATGCCTGCGATAGCAGGCTTCGGCGCAGCGGCCGCGGCTCTGCCGAATCTTGCGGCTGAGCTCAAAGAAGTCACGGAGCTTCGCGACTATATGCGGGACAGACTTTTGGCTCTCGGCGGAGTCGTTATAAACTCGCCCGAGGACGCGCTGCCGTATGTGACCAATATTTCGGTACTCGGCATAAACTCCGAGCCGATGCTAAATTTCCTCTCTTCGCGCGGCGTCTATGTCTCGAGCGGCTCGGCTTGCTCAAAGGGACATCAGAGCTCGGTGCTCAAAAATATGGGGCTGAGCGACGAGGTGCGAAAGAGCCCGCTCAGAATCAGCTTCTCGCGCTTTACGACAAAAGAAGAGATAGATATGCTCATCGACGGCATTGCCGAGGGGCAGAAAATAATAAGAAAAAAATAAGTAAAATAAATAAAAAGGAATCACAACATGAAGGAAGTTATTCTCATCAAAAACGGTGAGCTTGCGCTCAAGGGACTCAACAGGCGCACTTTTGAAGATATGCTCATGGCGAATATACGCCGCAGGCTCGCGTCGCTCGGCAAATTCACCTGCACCCCCGCGCAGTCGACGATAATAGTCGAAGGACCCGAGGATGCCGATCTGGACGAAGCGACCGAAAGACTTCTCAAGGTCTTCGGTATAGCCGGACTTTCGCGCGCCGCCACAGTCGAAAAGGATATGGACGTTATTCTCGACACCTGCGTTGAATATACGGCTCCTCTGCTCAACGCCGCATCGACTTTCAAGGTCGAGGCAAAGCGCGCGGACAAGAAGTTTCCGCTCAATTCTCCCGCGATATGCAGAGAGGTCGGCGGAAAGATACTCTCAAAATTTCATCATCTTAAAGTTGATGTTCATAACCCCGATGTTATAATAAACGTCGAGGTGCGTGACAAGTGCGCGTTTATCCACGGCAACCAGCTCAAAGGCGCGGGCGGTATGCCCTCGGGCTCTGCGGGAAAGGCGGCTCTGCTCGTCTCCGGCGGAATAGACAGCCCCGTTGCAGGCTGGATGATGGCAAAGCGCGGCGTGGAGCTGATAGCTATCCACTTCGCTTCTCCGCCCTATACGAGCCAACGCGCCGAGCAGAAAGTCCACTCGCTTCTGCGCCAGGTCGCAAAATACAGCGGACGCATCATGCTTTTCGTTGTCCCGTTTACCGAGATCCAGGAGCTTATAAAAGACAACTGCCCCGAAGAGGTGTTTACGCTTATCATGCGCCGCATGATGATGCGCATCTCGCAGAAGATCGCGGTAAAAGAGGGCTGCCAGGCGCTGATAACAGGCGAGAGCGTCGGTCAGGT
>DJQG01000104.1:9223-17360 GCA_002438685.1 Ruminococcaceae bacterium UBA6392
CTTATCGGCATGGACAAGGACGAAGTTATCGCGATATCGAGAAAGATTGAAACATTTGATATATCCATCCAGCCCTATGAGGACTGCTGCACGGTGTTCACCCCGAAGCACCCGCGCACCCATCCGACGATAGCCGGAGTTGAAAAGGCGGAGCGCGGCACCGAATGGGACGAGCCCATAAAGCGCGCAGTCGAGGGCACGAAGGTTACGGTTATAAAAGCTTTTTCAAAAGGTGAGTAACAATGGCAGTGTGTGAAATTCTCTGTGTCGGAACCGAGCTGCTGCTCGGCGATATCCTCAATACCAACGAGCAGTTTCTCTCAAAAGAGCTTGCGGCGATGGGCATATCCGTAATGCATCGCAGCTCAGTCGGGGACAATCCCGAACGCCTCGCCCAGGAGCTGAAAACGGCTCTCGGGCGCAGCGATATTGTTATCACTTCCGGCGGACTCGGTTCCACGGACGACGATCTGACAAAAGAGGTCTGCTGTGAGGTCATGGGCTTCGAACTCAGAGAGGACGAAGACGCGGCGGAGCGCATACGCTCATATTTTGAGTCAAAGGGCGGCAATATGCCCGAAAACAACCTCAAGCAGGCGATGCTGCCCGTCGGCGGCACCGTGTTTGAGAATAACCATGGCACGGCACCCGGCGCGGCGCTCGAAAAGAACGGCAAGTGCGTTGTTATCCTGCCGGGTCCTCCCGGCGAGCTTGTTCCGATGTTCAACGAGAGCGTGCGCGGATTTTTGAAAAAATATTCCGACGGTGCGATAGTCTCGCACACGGTCAATATAATCGGCATGGGCGAGAGTTCGGTCGCCGAAGAGATTGAGGATATGTTCGACGCAAAGAATCCGACCGTCGCACCGTATGCAAAAAGCGGCGAGGTGCGGCTGAGGATAACCGCGAAAGCAGAAACCGCCGACGAGGCGGACAAGATGTGCGCGCCTGTAGTCGAAAAAATCTGCCGCAGGCTTGGCGATGTCGTATACGGCACCGACATGAACAGCATCGAAGAGCGCGTTGTCGCGCTGCTCAAAGAAAAGGGCAAAAAGATAGCGACTGCCGAATCCTGCACGGCTGGATATATCCCCAAAAGGCTGACTGATATCCCCGGCGCGTCCGAGGTTTTCGAGTGCGGAATAGTCAGCTATTCGAATGAGATAAAAACAAAGCTTCTCGGCGTTTCGCCAAAGACGCTTGACGACTACGGCGCTGTCAGCGAACAGACGGCGCGCGAGATGGCACTCGGCGCAAAGCGAGTGAGCGGCGCGGATATAGCGATATCCACCACCGGTCTTGCAGGACCGGGAGGCGACGGTGTTCTGCCCGGCGGACTGAGCTTTGCGGCGGTCACGGACGGCGAGCGCACGGTTGTCGAAAAGATAGTTACCGGTCATGAAAATGACCGTGAATATAACAGATATGTCACGGCGTCGAAGGCGCTTAACCTTGCACGCCTGATGCTGGAAGAGAAAATAAAGTAAACCTGTATCGGAGGAAAGAGTATGTCTGACAAAAACAGAAAAGACGGCGAGTATTCGCTGCCCGATATGAGGGAGATGTTTGAGCACTATACATCGGTTGAGGACGATGAACCCGCGGCACAGCACAGCAAAATGGAAGATATCGCGCGCAGATATCTTGACGGCGGCGACGATGAAACCGGGGCGGAGTCACGGCAGGAAAGCGGCGCCGTGACCGAAGAAAAAGAGCCGGAGCCGGTATCCGAGTCCGTAATTGAACCCGAGCCGGAGCCAATAATTGAGCCCGATTCGGAGAAACCCGCAGAGCCGAAAAAGGATAATTTATATAAGTTTATCCCGCCCGACGATCTGAGCGGCGAGGATATTCCGAAAGTGACCGAGCCGGAATACCCGACCGAGCAGGCGCTCGACGATTTCGATATGCCGACAGATTCCACATTTGCCGTCAACCTTAGCGAGCGCGACCGCAGCTCATTGCGCGAATATGAGCGCGAGGTCAGCGAGAATGAGAAGAACAACGGAAGCGAAAAGGGCTTCAAAAAATTTATAAAGGGCATCATCCCGATGAAGGGCGACGCCGTATCCGAGATAGTCCGCAAGATAGTCTTTATGGCGGCGATAATCACGGTGTTCGTCAGCGCGGGAATGCTGATAAACACATATCTCATTCAGCCCAATATCGTTGACAACGACATAAAAGATATCAAGCCCAGCGAAGAGTTGACCTGGGACGAGATAAAGGCGAAGTACCCGAATGTCAAGTTCCCCGAGGGTATGCAGTTAAAATACGCCGAGGCGTATGCGCAGAACACCGACCTCGTCGGCTGGCTGAAGATAGACAAGCTCAAGATGGACTTCCCGATTCTCCAGACCGATAATGATTCGTATTATCTCAAGCGCAGCTTCACCCACAGATACACGGATCTCGGAAACCCGTTTCTGGCTCATGCCAATTCAATCGAACCGCTTGACCGCAACAGCATAATCTACGGCCACAGCACCCGCAGCTCGGACAAGATATTCAGCAAGCTCTTCGATTACCGCACCACGCGCGGATTCATAAACAATCCGATAATCGAGTTCAACACCATCTATCACGACTACAAGTGGAAGGTCTACGCGGTGTTTATCACAAACGCGACCACCGCCGAGGACAACGGATATTTCTTCAATTATGTTTGGACGAATATAAGCGAGGCGAGCTTCGAGCAGTACATCACGGAGCTTGATTCGAGAAAGCTCTACACAACGGGCGTCGACATCAAGCCGACCGACAAGATTCTCACTCTTTCGACCTGCCTGTATGAGTTCGACAATGCCCGTCTTGTCGTTGTGGCGCGAATGGTGCGCGACGGCGAGAGCGAAGAGATAGACACCTCGCTCGTCAAGACCAACCCCAACCCGAGATATCCTCAGGCTTGGTATGATAAAGACAAGAAACAGAACCCCTACAAAAACGCAAACAGATGGTATCCCAACTGATGAGGTGATATTTTGAAAAATAAGATCTCGCTCCTGGCTTTTGTCAATCAGCCTCTCCCGCGCAGGGCGATAGCGGAATATGAGTCCGTTTTTGCCACGGCCTACGGGGAGTGCCGATTTGAGCAGTTCACGGACAGCCGCGAGCTGTTCTCCGCCCTTGCCGGAGCGTTCGGAGATACTGAAACCGTGGTTCTTGCGGCTGCCGAACGGCACTATATCGAGATAAAAAAGCTGCTTTTCGATGCACTCAGAACCAAAACCGCATCCTCAGAAAGAATAGCCGAAGTGCTCGAAAGGGCGGATGAGGATCAGTGCCTTATGCCCGCCGACGCACAGATACTTGTGACCGACGACGGCAAATACAGCGGCTTTATTGAAAAAAGCGGAAAACAGACGCTGATTTTTCTGCCCCTTTCCGACGGCAGATGCGCCAAGGTTGCCGAAGAACTGAAGTCTGTATTTGCGCCTGCCGCGGAAAAAAGCGAGAGCGGGAATGCCTCAAAAGCAAACACCGCCGAAGGCGGTCTGAGCGCAGAAGAAAAGTGCGACCCGGAAGAGGTTATCGCTCTTTTGAAAGAGCGCGGGATTTCCGCCGCAGTTGCTTCGAGCAAAAACAGCCCGTTCGTATTCTCAGTCCTGCCCTATGATGACGGATCGGATTTTGATGATATCATATTTTCTCAGTCGGTCGATATCGAGCGGCAGGAGGACGAGAGCCACGGCGAATACATAGCCGCCATGGCGGGGCGCGCCAGAGCGAAGAGCGGCGCATCAATCGGCGCGGCGATATCGAATGTGTTCCGCAACGACGATGAGGACAGCAAGCATTTCATGCTCATCTGCATAGCGGACGAGAACAAGGCGCGCGTGTTCAAGGTATTCAGCCGCAAGGGCGAGAATACGCAGGAATTTATCTATGCCTGCGTCCACAGGCTCTATTCCGCGCTCGCCGACTATGCGCACAACGGCTTTGTCATGCACGATGTCAGCGACGACGCGTCAATAATAATCACGGACGGCGAACATCACTCTCACCATAAATCGGCTCCGGTGCGCTCGGGCAAAAAGACTGCGCTCATAGTCGCGTCGGTCATTCTGCTCGCCGTGCTTATTGGCACTGCCGTTACATTTCTTGTCAAGGGCTACGGCTCGCAGTCGGGCACGTCGCTCATCGACGCACGTACTTCTGACACGACCGAGAGCGGGACGGGCGACATAATCGGCGTTATGGATGATATAATCTTTGCCGATGTCGAAGATCCCAACGGCGATACAAGCAATGAACAGAGCCCGGACAGCACAGACGCGCAGAGCACAGATTCTGAAAAAACTACGGACGAGCAGACACGCGGCACTGTTCCCGGCTCGATAGCCGAGGGCTCAACCGTTCTGACGACGGTTATCACCACAAAGCCCACGACCCGCCCGAACACGACCGAAAAAACGACCACTAAGCCCACTCAGAAACCGACAGAGACCACGACAAGGCACAGCTCTTCAAAGACGGGTACTTTTGTTTTCACCGTCTACGGCTACGGTCACGGAGTCGGCATGAGTCAGAACGGCGCGTCCGAATATGCGCGCCGCGGCTGGACATACAAGCAGATTTTGCTCCATTATTACAACAACCCCGGCATCAGCCTCGTCAAAGATTCTAATTTGCCGAGTACGGTTACATATAACGGCAAGAGCTATTCGCTCGCCGAATATCTCGGCAAGACCGCATATGCCGAGGTCGGTCCGTCTGCGCCGCTCGAGTCGATAAAATCGCAGATGGTCGCAATATACACCTACGCAAAGCGCCAGAAATTCAAGATGACGACCTCGAACCACGCGTTCCGCGAGAGCTACGCCGGCACAAGTTCATCTATAGAAAATGCGATAAAAGCGACGCTCGGCGAATATCTCGCCTATTACGGTACGCCCGCGTTCACTCCGTATTTTTCAACGGCGGCTGGGAAGACAACTTCGAGCGCGAATGTCTGGGGCGGCAGTCAGAGCAGCTATCCGTATCTCGCGGGCGGCAGGACAAGCCCCGAGGGCGATGTCAAACGCACGCTGACTATTTCGAGCGAGGATCTTCGCAAGAAGGTCGAAGCGTATAACGCAAAGGTCGATTCGTCAAAGCGCATAACGCTCCAGAGCGACCCCGCGCAGTGGATAAAAATACTCGAGCATGACAGCGCGCGCGGCAGCAGCTGCGGCTATATTTCGAGCATGAAGATAGGCAATCAGACGATGCGCGGCAACGCGTTCAGGCTCAACATAATGGGCGCTGCGACGCTCCGCTCGCATTGCTTCACTTTCACCTATACGCCGGACTGATATAAAAGCAAAAGGGCTGCCCGATTCGGCAGCCCTTTTTTAATAGAGGATGAGTTATGAACAAGCAGGAAATATACGATTTTTTGACAAGCAGGGGAATAGAATACGAAGTGACCGAGCACGGCGCGGTGTTCAATATGGAAGAAATGTCGCATGTTGAGCTGCCGCACCCGGAGGCGGACGCGAAGAACCTATTTGTCAGAGACGACAAGAAACGCAATTATTATCTCATAACAGTCAAGGGCGACAAGCGCGTTGACCTGAAAAATTTCAGGGAGGAGCACGGAACGCGCCCGCTGAGCTTTGCATCGGAAAACGATCTGATGAGCCTGCTCGGATTGATACCCGGCGCGGTGACGCCGCTCGGTATACTCAATGACAGCGAGAGAAAAGTGAATTTTTTTCTCGATGAAGAACTTGTCAAAGGCGGGCTTACCGGAGTCCACCCGAATGATAACACCGCAACGGTGTGGCTGAAAACAACCGATCTTATAGATATAATAAAGGAACACGGGAACGAAGTTGAAGCAGTCAGAATATGACTGCAAAAATAAAAATCAAGCCGGGAGAGTCATAAAAAACTTTCCCGGCTTTTGAATTGTTACATATCTGAATATATGCGATACAGCTTTTTTGCCATGCTTTCCATCGAGTAGTTTTCAATAGCCGAACGCCTGTTTTTCTCAAGAAGCTCTGTGTCGGCGGCTATCTTAACTGCCTCTTCGAGTTCTTCGGCGAGGCTGTCGGAATCACCGTTTTTGAACCAGAGAAAATTAAAGTTGTGTTCCGCATGACTCTTCATTCCGGGACAATCGGATGCTGCGACGACCTTGCCGCAATAGGCGGCTTCAACTATGGCGTAGCAGAATCCCTCGCTCCTGGAGGACTGGATATATATGTCCGCCGCGCGGTAGTAGCTCGCGATGTCCTGCCTTGGCGGCAAAAGCCGAATCCATTCGGGAAATTCGCCGAACTGTGCTTCAATCTGCCCGGCGATAGTTTCCGTATTTGAAGCGGTGCAGACGGCAAGACACATATTCTGCCCCTTTTCGCGGAGTTTTTTTACCGCCGCGCACGATATATCGATTCCCTTGAGGCGGTAGTCATAGCCAATCGCAAGGCAAAGAACCGAATTTTCGGGGAAGCCCAGATCGGTCTTGCTGAGTTTTTCGTAATCGTCCATGCGCGGAAAATATACCGCGTCGTTTAAAAGCACCGGCTTGCAGGAGACGATATTACTTTCGGCCTCCCGCATGATGTGCGGGCTGACGCACAATACGGCGTTCCATTTTCGATAGCAGAGCCGCGCAAAGAATTTTTTTACCGCGCCGAATCTGCCGAAACTGCTTCTGTAGTGCTTGAACTTTTTCACATGAAGCCCGAAGCAGGCAATGCTGATACATATGTCGGTTTTTAGATCGGTGAAGTGTGTGTGGACGATATCAATGCCGTTTTCTTTTATTATCTTTCTGAAAGCCTTGATCTTTTCTTTGACCGAACTTTTATATATCGCGGTCGGAGTCTCTTTTGACAGGTCGATGTACCATTGATTATTGCGTTTTAACATCCTGTCGGGAAACGCATAAATCATGGAGTCGCCGCCGCTCAGAAAACTTTTTCTGAAATATTCCAGCGATTCGATGAAATTGCCTCTGTATTTTGCGGCATAATCGCATATCTGCAAAATATTCATGTTCTGCTGCGCCTCCTTTTAGGTCACTAAAATTATAGCGACTTGCAGGTGATAAATCAATAGTCTGAATCCTGAACTGCAAAGTGATTGCCGCGTTCATGCGGGTTATCGCACTCCAGATCGAAGGTGTTTCACTTATTTTGCGAATAATGAATTTTATTGAAAAAAGCACTTGCTTTTGCAAGTGCTTTTTCTGGTGGAGATGGCGGTAATCGAAACCGCGTCCGAAAAGGGCTCCCCACAGCTTTCTACGGGCGTAGCCTGTCTTTTAGAATTCCCTCGCCGGAGTGCCGTCAGGCAGGCTCACCGGTTCGGTAGTTCCGTTGTTCATGACGGGTTACGGAGCACTCACCCGTGCACGTTCACTGCTAATCGACGCCTTATACCGAGCCGCAGTACTCCCGGCAAAGACGGCTGCTATTTAAGCAGCTTGTAAAACTGTTTTGTTGTCGTTTATTATTTAAACGTATGGGTTTTATAGCGGTCCCACACCGCTGCCCGCTTACCGAAGTTCAACCTCCCCGTCGAAATCCTTTCATCCCCATATATCAAACGGCTCTCGCCGATTGAATCAGAAATTTTTCATGCTGCGCTCAATGTTGCGCGCGGCGTCTTTTCTTGCGGCTGTTTCGCGCTTGTCATAGAGCTTTTTACCCTTGCATAGCCCGACCTCAACCTTGGCGCGCCCTTTTACGAAATATACGCTCAGCGGCACGAGGGTAAGACCCTCCTGCTTTGTCTGGCCGAGCAGACGCATGATCTCGCGCTTGTGCATCAGCAGGCGGCGCACCCTCAGCGGATCGCGGTTGAAGATGTTACCGTGCTCATATGGGCTGATGTGCATTCCGTTGACGAACAATTCGCCGTCGACTATCGAACACCATGAGTCCTTGAGATTGAGCTTGCCCTGGCGGATGGATTTGACCTCCGTGCCGCAAAGCTCGATTCCCGCTTCGTATCTGTCGAGTACGAAATAGTCGTGAAAAGCCTTCTTGTTCTGGGCGGCAATCTTTTTCTGTTCTGTGCCCATGGCTTTCACTTCCTTTCCGCACGGGCAGTTTTCGAAAAAATATTATAACGCCTGGCAGAATTTTTGTCAAGGCGATACCTGTCGGCTCAGATTTTATCTTTGTAGAGTTACAATAGATGT
>DJQG01000071.1:0-16026 GCA_002438685.1 Ruminococcaceae bacterium UBA6392
TCATTTTAACTTTACACTGCCTGTCATGTTTGTTTTTTTGTGGGTCTGAACCCTACACCTACAGCATACAGAATCGGTGTAAAATCAAAAAGCCGATTTTTGTAAAATCGATGTCAAAAAAATAAAACGGTTAATATATCTGCGTGTTTGTGCACGGTGCACAATTGACAGGCTTGCATTTTGTAAGATGTGTAGACTTTTTGCTTATTTCCTTACAAAAGGATTACAATTTATTTATAGTATGTTATAATACACATATATAGGAGATCGTTTCGGTCTTGTATTAAAGATCACCGTAAAATCGGAGGCTTAATTTATCATGAAAATCGTAAGAAAAGAATATTCATTTAAATCCGCAACAGGTCTTTGCGATATCTACGCGCGCAGCTGGGCGCCCGCAGATAAGGACAGCGTCAAGGCTATATTCCAGATAACCCACGGCATGGCGGAGCACGGCGAGCGTTACGCCCGCTTTGCAAAGAAGCTCTGCGAGCACGGCTATGCTGTTTTTGCGCAGGATCATATCGGTCACGGCAAGTCCGTCGCGTCCGACGATGACCTCGGATATTTCGGCGAGAAGGACGGCTGGAGAGATTTCGTCATCGACTGCCGCTCGCTTACCGATATCGCCCGCGAGGAGTACCCCGGCAAGCCCGTCGTATTCTTCGGTCACAGCATGGGCTCGTTCATCGCAAGAAACTATACCGCTAAATATAACGACGTTCAGGCGGCTATCTTCTGCGGCACAAGCGGAAAGAATCCCGCCGCACCCATCGCTATAAAGCTTGCAAGCTTCGTCGGCAAGAGCCGCGGCAGCCGTCATAAGAGCGAGTTTATCAACAATCTCGCTTTCGGCAACTACAACAAGAAGTTCGACAATGTCAAGACCGAGTTCGATTGGCTCACCAGAGACGAGGACGAGGTTCAGAAATATATCGACGATAAATATTGCGGCTTCCTCTTCAGCGCGGCAGGATATAAAGACCTGTTCTCGGTTCTCAATTCCGTCTCCGGCAAGGACTGGTACGAGCAGCTCTCTACCGATATCCCGATTCTTGTCATCTCCGGTTCAATGGATCCCGTCGGCGATTATTCAAAGGGCGTGACCCAGGTCGCCGAGGATCTCAAGACTACAGACCACGATGTCACTCTCAAGCTCTTTGACGGCGGCAGACATGAGATTCTCAACGAGACAAACCGCGACGAGGTCGAGGATTATATCGCTGCGTGGGCTGATGCGGCTCTCGAAAACGGCGCAAAGAAAGCGGAATAAAAATTTAAATTCACAGAGCAGGGGAGTTCTCCTCTGCTCTGTATCTTTTTTTTGTTCAACCTATTGACATAGTATGTAAATGGGTATATAATCGTTGCGGAATCGGGGGAACGGGTCGAATGATTTGTTTTCCTGTGAACATACTTGATTATTGAGAGGAGTTCTGATATAAATGACCACTATCTATGTTGATAACGCGGCCACGACAAAGACGAGCCGCGCAGCAATAGAAGCGATGCTGCCGTATTTTGACAAGATCTACGGCAACCCGTCGAGCCTCCATTCCGTCGGACAGGCTGCGGCGGACGCGCTGAGAAAGGCGCGCGAAGAGGCGGCTGAGGTTCTCGGCTGCGAGCCCAATGAAATAACCTTCACCTCCGGCGGCAGCGAGGCTGATAATCAGGCGCTCGTTTCCGCGGCGGCAATCGGCGCAAGAAAGGGTAAGAAGCATATAATCTCCACCGCGTTCGAGCATCACGCGATTCTGCATACGCTCAAGAAGCTCGAAAAAGAGGGCTTTGAAGTGACGCTCCTCGATGTGCATGAAAACGGCATGGTCTCGGCTCAGCAGGTCGCCGACGCTATCCGCGAGGACACTTGCCTTGTGTCCGTTATGTACGCGAACAACGAGATCGGCAGCATCCAGCCCATCGCCGAGATAGGCGCTGTATGTAAAGAAAAGGGCGTTATCTTCCACACCGATGCCGTTCAGGCTGTCGGTCACGTCCATATAAACATCAAGGAAGAGAATATCGATATGCTCTCCCTCTCGGCTCATAAGTTCCACGGACCCAAAGGCGTCGGACTTCTCTATGCCCGCAAGGGTGTCAGACTGACGAATATTATCGAGGGCGGCGCGCAGGAGCGCGGCAAGCGTGCAGGCACTGAGAATATCCCCGGGATCGTTGGCATGGTCGCGGCTCTCAAAGAGGCGAACGCCAATATCGATGCCAACGCCGAGAAAGTGTCCGCTCTGCGCGACAGACTTATAGAGGGTCTTGAAAAGATACCGCACAGCGCATTGAACGGCGACCGCACAAAGCGTCTACCAGGCAATGTCAGCTTCTGTTTCGAGGGTATCGAGGGCGAGTCGCTTCTGCTTCTGCTCGATGCAAAGGGCATATGCGCTTCCTCCGGCTCCGCCTGCACCTCGGGCTCGCTCGATCCGAGCCATGTGCTTCTCGCTATCGGCCGCCCGCATGAGGTTGCCCATGGCTCTCTGCGCCTGACGCTCAGCGAGGAGAACACGCAGGAAGAGGTCGATTATATAATCGAAGAGATCACCAAGGTCGTCAAATATCTCAGAGATCTTTCGCCTGTGTGGAAAGAGCTTCTGAGCGGCGAGAGAAAATTCACTTTCTGAGAGGAGTAATTCAAAATGGCATTATACAGCGATAAGGTTATGGATCATTTCATGAATCCGCGCAATGTCGGCGAGATCGCCGACGCGGACGGTGTCGGTGAGGTCGGCAACGCGAAGTGCGGCGATATAATGAAGATGTATCTCAAGATAAAAGACGGAAAAATCGATGATGTCAAGTTCGAGACTTTCGGCTGCGCGAGCGCAATAGCTTCGTCCTCCATGGCTACCGAGCTTATAAAGGGCAAGACTATTGATGAGGCTCTTGCCGTCACAAACAAGCAGGTTGTCGATGCGCTTGACGGACTCCCGGCGCACAAGCTGCACTGCTCCGTGCTCGCCGAGGAGGCTATAAAGTCCGCCGTCAAGGATTATTACGACAAGAACGGCATCGAGTATGACCACAGCAAGTTCCCCGAGTGCGAGGACTGCGAGAGTTGCGGCTGCCGCATGGTGTAAAACTATGATGGTATCAAGCCGCGGCAGATACGCCCTGCGCGTCATGGCGGATCTTGCCGAAAACGAAAAGGACGGCGCGTTTATCCCGCTCAAGGAGATTGCCGAGCGCGAAGAGCTCTCGCTCAAATATCTCGAAAGCATTATGACAACGCTCTCGAAAGCGGGGCTTGTCGAAGGCGCGCACGGAAAAGGCGGCGGCTACCGACTCAAAAGAAAGCCGGAGGAGTACAGAGTCAGCGAGATTCTGAAGCTAACCGAAGGCTCGCTCGCTCCCGTTTCGTGCGTTGAGGGCGGCTGCGACCCCTGCGAGAATGCAGGTTCGTGCCGTACCCGCGCGATGTGGACGAAGCTCGATAAACTCATCAACGATTTCTTCGACGGCATAACAATAGCCGACCTGATGATTAAATAACAAAAGCGACCGCCGGGATAAATCCTGACGGTCGCTTGTTTTGTTTATTCAGCTTTTGCGTTTTATCTTCCTGCTTATCGATATTATTGTAATAATGCAGAGCGCGGACTCGCAAAGAATCAGCAGGATATTTACTCCGTTTATAGAAGCAAGCCGCACTGTATAATGCGGCTTGCACTTGTATTTTACAGATTCAGGAAATCTTTTCTGTATTTGACTCCGAAGAACTCGGCGAGCTCCTGCATCTCGCTGTCCTTTATCGTGTTAATCCTCGGCATATGTGCCGTGAGCATATATATCTGTGCGGCCTTTTCGACCGTCTCTATCAGACCGAAAACTTCGTCCATAGTCTTGCCTGCGCCGTAAATTCCGTGCATTCCCCAGATAACGAGGCGGAACTCCTTCATCTTTTCCGCGGTCGCTTCGCCGATTCTGTTCGTGCCGCAGAGCATCCACGGCAGAACGCCGACGCCGTCCGGGAAAACCACTATGCACTCGGTGCACATCTCCCAAAGGGTGTGGGTTATCTTCTTCTCGTCAAGCTCGTGTATATAGTTCATCGCGAGCGTGTTCGTCGGGTGGCAGTGCATGACGATTCTGTTCTCCGGGTCAACGCTGAGTCTCGCCATGTGGCTCATCAGGTGAGCGGGCAGCTCGCTTGTGAATCTGCCGCCGTCGGAGTAGCCCCAGAGCAGCTCGGCAGTCGTGCCATCCTCGGCGATTCTTATGATTCCGAGATTGTTCTCTGGGTCGAACTGAACATTCTTGAAGTATTTGCCCGTTCCGGTGACGATGAATATCTTGCCGATAAGCGGCTTTGCGTCAAAGCCGGTCGGGATAGTTCTGATAACTTTTGTGAGGTCGAGATATTCGCCGACTTCCTTTTCGTCGAGCATATAGCTTATGTTGCCGCCGTTTCTCTCGTCCCAGCCGAGGCGGTACATGTTGGCTGTGGTCTGCATCATTTCCTGCACAAAGGGCGCAGTCAGAATGTCTTTCATTTTCTTGCCTCCAGTGTATTCTTTTCGTAGTCGAGTATGGGTGATATATAGTCGGCGGGGATATTTTCGCGCCTGAGATATTCGTCCCAGATGTCGCCGAACGGCGCCGTTTTCATGTCCTCCTGCAGAACCATGAGCTCCGTGAAGCGGCTTTCGTCCTGAAGCTTTTTCATCCTCTCGTTCGGCTCGAGCAGTGCGAGCAGCAGCGCCTTGTGAACGCTCCTGATTCCTGTGACCCATGCGGATATCCTGTTTATCGAAGCGTCAAAATAGTCGGTCGCTATAAACACTCTGCCGAGCGCGTCGTTTCGGACTATCTCTTTGGCTATCTCTTTCGTCTCGTCGTCGAGAATAACGACATGGTCGCTGTCCCATCTGACTCCGCGCGTGATGTGCAACGCGATGCGGTCGTTGAACAGGAGCATCGAGGATATTTTGTCCGAAACAACTTCTGTCGGGTGATAGTGACCGTTGTCCATCAGGGGAGTGATGCCCTTTGAGGCAACGTAGTTCATGCAGAACTCGGCGGAGCCCACCGTGTATGACTCGAGCCCGATTCCGAAAACCTTTGATTCAAGGCAGACGAAAACTTTTGACTTGTCATAAGGTACTGCGAGTATCTCGTCGAGCGAATCTTTGAATCTCTTACGCGGTGTGAGTCTGTCTGCGGGGATATTCTTATATCCGTCGGGGATCCAGATATTCATAAGACACGGTACACCCGTCTCGTTTGCGAAATATTCGGATATCTCGATGCATCTCTTGCCGTGCTCTATCCAGAAGCGGCGAACCTCTTCGTCGGGCGACGAGAGGGTGAGATTGTCCTTCACCATCGGGTGCGAGAAGAATGTGGGGTTGAAATCGATTCCCATGCCGCGTTCCTTTGCGAACCTGACCCATTTTTCAAAATGGCGCGGCTCGATCTTGTCGCGGTCGGCGAACTCGCCGTTTTCAAATATTGCGTAGCTTGCGTGAAGATTGAGCTTCTTCCTGCCGGGCATTAGGCTCGCCGCAAAGTCGAAGTCCTGCATCAGCTCTTCGGGCGTGCGCGCCTTTCCGGGATAGTTGCCTGTGGTCTGTATTCCGCCGGAGAGAGCCTGCTTCGAGTCGAAGCCCGTAACATCGTCGCCCTGCCAGCAGTGAACCGAAACAGTTGTGCTGCGAAGCGTCTTTATAGCTTTTTCTGTGTCCACGCCGAGGGACGCATATATCTCTCTTGCGCTTTCGTATCTGCTCATGTTTTTCCTCCTTTTGTCTTTAATACAAGCAAAGTTTATCACAAAAAAGCGGCTCGTTCAATGCTTATTTGGCATAAAAATTTTTCTTTACTTATTTCATACATATCGTTATAATATTGTTGGATTAAAGTCGTGCCAACGCACGCGATTTTGAGAAAGGTGATAATTATGAATGCTGTTGAAATAACCGTAATAGTCGTCGCGGCGGTTCTTCTGCTCTGCGGCATACTCTTCGGAGCGGTGAGCTACATTGTTTTTTACGAAGTTATAGGGAGAAATGCGAAAATACCGGCCAAGATAACCGCGGACAACGATAAAAAAATGAGGAAAACCAACCCCGAAAAGTTCCTCCTCGATCCGCGTGAGGAGTGGCTGAATAACCAGACTTTTGAGAATTACTCCATTACCAACGTTGACGGAAACAAGCTCGAGGGCTATCTTCTCAAAGCCGACAAGCCTTCGGATGTCTATGTCTTCGGCAGCCACGGCTATCGCTGCTGGGGCAAGCGCGAGTTCAGACTCATGGCGAAGTTCTATCACGACCTTGGCTTCAATGTCTTTATCGTTGACCATCAGGCGCACGGCGAGAGCGAGGGCAAATATATCGGCTTCGGCTCGCATGAGTCGCGCGATGCCATGCAGTGGCTCAAATTTATGACCGATACTTTCGGAAGCGATATTCAGATAATCCTGCACGGCGTTTCTATGGGCTGCGCCACAGTTATGATGATGAGCGGCAACCCCGACCTGCCTAAGAATGTCAAATTCACCGTTGCCGACTGCGGCTATACCAGCCCGTGGGCAGAGTTCGATTATCAGCTCAAAAACGCCCATGTTCCGACTTCTCCGCTGCTCGACGGCGCGAACTTCTTCAATAAACATATCGCAAAATACGATTTCAAAAAGGTCGACGCAGTCGAGAGTGTCAGTCACGCGCAGGTGCCGATGCTCTTTATCCACGGCACAAAGGACGATTTCGTCCCCACTTATATGGTGCATGAGCTCTATGACGCTTGCAGTACCGACAAAGACCTGCTTCTCGTCGAGGGTGCGGGTCATGCCGAGAGCTACCCGACCGATTCCGCCGCATATGAGGCAAAAGTCAAGAGCTTTATCGACAAGTATATCGCTGTCGAGTCCAAAGCCTGAAAAGAATAGCAATATTGTCCCTGTCCGCTCGTTCGGGCAGGGATTTTTTTCTTTGTACAAATTACATAATCAGCGAGTCTTTTTTTGTCAGAAGCAGCAAAAATAATCAATATTGCAAATTGCAATTGCATACGGCGAAAATAAATGATACTATATATGCATAAAGACAGCTTTGAACAACATACGAAAGAAGTGTTGGTATTGAGAAAATCAGCAAAAATATGTTTCTCGGTGCTCTCTGCCGTCGTGCTTGCGATTGGGATAGCTGCAATCTGTTTCTTTTCTTCAACTCTTTCTGCAGCAGGCTGTATTGACTATTGCAGAAAGAATACCAAGAGCGGAGCAAACGAATTCTTTGCTATAGGCGACGATATGGATGGGAAGAAATATGTCTATTATATCGCATCGGATGTTGAGCCGGGAAAATCACAGGAACTATTTGTGTTTGAACGTACATATTTAGATAGGTATAAATTCTTGCTGAGCAGTTCTCAGGGCGGAGCGACTGATGGAGGCGAAAAGGTTGGATCATTAAAGTTCTTCCCTGGGAGCGGAGACAAGGATGGCAGTACAGGAGCTGCGCTGCTTTTCTTTGGCTCGATCGCCGATGCGAAAATAGCCAGGTGCGAATATAGCCTTATTTTGACAGACGGTGAGGAAACTTTTATGCGGAAAAAGCCATTGACGAATAACAATAACAAAGTGTGGCTCATTGGTTTTTATGGTTTATCTGATTACGATAACCGGACGGTAAAAGATGTTACTTCCGCAAGCTTCTTTGACGAAGACGGAAAACTCGTCGCGACATATTCAAAATAAAATCAGCTCCCGATCCGCTTTTGCAGGTCGGGAGCATTTCTTTATTTCTTCTTTTTCGGCTTCGGTGCAGGCAGCTCGTCATACATCGCCTCAAAGAGTTCTTTCAAAAACCATCTGTCCTCGATGTTTTCGACCATCAGCATCGGCTTCGCGCCGTCATACGGCAGCTCCTCCGGTGCGTCCGGCATCATATTTCGCGCCGCCTGAACGGGCTTTACGAGAAATCGGTTGTCATATATCCCGCCGATTACTTTTCCGCGAAAATAGAGTATATATTCGCTCATCATTGCCCGGCTCGTCACATCTCCGGCCTCGCTCAGCTGTTCGAGCACATATTCGAGATAATCTTTGCTTGATGCCATATTATTTTCTCTTGCTTTCTTCGTATGCCTGTTTTTCGGCGTTGAACTGCTCAGGGCGCTTGAGATAATCGCGGTTGAATCGTCTGCCGACCGTTATGCTGCCGTCGGTCAGAATCTCCGTTATCGTTACGCCCTGCATCCACTTTTCCTCCGGCCAGCCGAAGTTCGTGCCCATGGTGTATGTCTCGTATCCGCCGCACTGGCTGTATATGAAGCAGACTCCGTTGTAGTTCGCGCAGAAGTCGTTGACATGGTCGTGTCCGCAGTAAACTGCCTGAGTGCTGCCGAGCTCGCATATGGCGTCAAACATTCCGCTGTTGAACGGAGAACAGCCGACGGATTCATACATCCCGCCGTAGAAAATTTTCGCTTCGCCCGTCGGAACATACCGTCCGTTTTCGTCGAGCTTCATAACATGCTCAAACTCCGGCAGGGGAATGTGAAAATACATCATCGATTTTACTTTTCCGTATTTCTCTTCCGTCCTGCGCACGCAGTTTTTGTACCATTCTATCTGCTCCGGTTTTAAGAAGTCGTAGCCCTTCATGCCATCGGGCACTCCGTAGTCTTTGTAATATCTCTCGCGTATGTCGCGCCCGGAGTCGAAGAGATACAGGCTCTGGAGCAGAGAGTTTTCGCCGTTTTTGATGTCTATTCTGTAGTTGCCGTAGCCGTAGAGACTGTCGTCGCCGTGGAGCGCGAGGCAGTGCGGATAGCGGCGCATGGAGTCGAGCATGAGCCATTTGTAGAAGCCCTTTTCCTCGCGAACCTCGTGATTGCCGAAGACAATCGCCCAGTACACTCCTGTCTTTTCCATGAAGCGCGCGAACTGAACCGCGTCAAGTTGCTGGAACTTCGAGAGTATTATATCTCCCGTGAATATCACAAGATCGGGCTTTGCCTGCG
This sequence comes from Ruminococcaceae bacterium UBA6392, assembly GCA_002438685.1. Taxonomy (GTDB): domain Bacteria; phylum Bacillota; class Clostridia; order Oscillospirales; family Acutalibacteraceae; genus CAG-177. Next base: position 8,980 of record DJQG01000071.1, read on the forward strand.
CAATATGATTTGCGAGCATCTGCATCGCCTTGCGGCGCAGAGAGGGCGTGTCGCCGAGATGGATGTCCGTCGTCGTGAGTATGCGGAACGGCTTGTCCGAATATGTACCGTCCTTGTTGAATTTGCCAATTGTAACGCTCTCTTCGTCTCTGTCTATTATCTTCACGCCCGTTTCGGCGGGAACTATATTAACGTTTTTTTCAAACAGCCAGTCGCGCCTGTCCTTCGGGAGCAGGGGATATGCGATGCTGTAGAGTTCGAGCCCGAGTGCGTTTAAATTGCGTCTGCAAAAAGCGGCTATAGGGTGCATCTGATGAAAACCTCGCTTGATATTTTTCTTGATTATATCATCTGCGAGCCCTAAAATCAATCTTTAGTGTTTTCAAAATTCCTGTTTGCAAAATGTAATATATTTTTCTTCTGCGGTTATAACTATATATAACATATAAATTTTTCACAAAACTTTGTTGATTTAAAGGAGCTTAAATGATATAATAAACAATCGAAACGGACGCGTGAGTCCTATATAGGAGGTTTTATAATGAAGAAGTCCTTTGCGGCACTTCTTGCGGCGCTTTTGATTTTCGGCTGCGCCGCCCTTACCGCATGCAATAAAAGTCGTCTCTCGACCGAGGCGGGAGACAGTCAGATAATTTCGGCAGATGAAATTGCCGATACTATGACCTCGAAAGACGGAAAATATGAAATAGCAATGGTCACGAATGTCGGCAGGCTCAAAGATAAATCTTTCAACCAGGGAACCTGGGACGGAGTCAAGCTCTTTGCCTATAAAAACGGCAAGTCGTATAAATATTATCAGCCCAGAAACGGCAACAAAGCTTCTGATGATGACAGATACAATGCGTTTATCGAAGCAATAAAGGGCGGCGCGAATATAATCGTCGCCACAGGCTATGAGCAGGAAAATGCTCTCAAACGAGCCGCGGTGGAAAATCCCGATACAAAGTTTATCTTTGTCGACGGCTATGTCCTCACCAACGGCGACGGACAGGCTCTCCGGAATGTTGCGGCGGTTACCTTCAAAGAGGAGCAGGGCGGCTATCTTGCGGGATATGCCGCGGTTGTCGAGGGCAATACAAAGCTCGGGTTCGTCGGCGGCGGAGCGGGCAATAACCCGTCCGTCAACAGATTTGGCTACGGCTTCGTCCAGGGCGCGAACGACGCGGCAAAGCTGACCGGTGTTGTTATCGAGATGAAGTACAGCTACCGCTACGGCGATAATTTCTCGGCTTCTGCCGAGCTTCAGAATATGGTCAACGAATGGTATAAGTCCGGCACGGAGTGCATTTTCTCCTGCGGCGGTGAGATGTGCGATTCCGTCTTCGAAGCGGCTTTGGCGAATAACGGCAAGTCCATCGGCGTCGATGTCGATCAGTCGTCTGTATCCGATACCGTTATAACTTCGGCAATGAAAGGACTCGGCTCGGGCGTGCAGAAGATACTCACCTCGTTCTATGCGGGCAAGTGGGCGCTCGTCGGCGGACTCTCTTCAAGCCTCGGCGTTGACGACAATGCCGTCGGCCTGCCTTTTGCAACCTCTAAGTTTGAGAAGTTCACCGAGGGCGATTATGTCAAGCTCGTCAATTCCATGAAGAGCGGCGGAACGCTTGAGGTGAAGAACGATTTTTCCGCTTTCCTTGCGGGCGGGGAGACTTTCGAAAATGTCGCCGTCAGCTTTATAAAATAAGCAGCTTTTTGGGAGCCTCGGCGCGTTGAACGTTGAGGCTCCCTTGAGTTTATATTTTCAGCATTTGTCAAACGACGGGTTGAAAGAATAGTAGTTCTTCGAGTTGAGCCTGTCGGTGACGGTGCGCAGCCCCTCGCCGAACCGCTGGAAGTGAACTATTTCGCGCTCGCGCAGGAATTTTATCGGGTCGCGGACATCCGGATCGTCAACAAGGCGCAGAATATTGTCATATGTGACTCTCGCTTTCTGCTCGGCCGCCATGTCTTCCGTCAAATCGGCTATCGTGTCGCCCTTGCACTGCATCGACCCCGCGCTGTAGGGCATTCCGTTTGCCCCTGCGGGATATACTCCGGCGGTGTGGGTGACGAAATATGCGTCGAATCCGCCTTTCTTTATCTCCTCGGGCGTAAGATTTCTCGTCAGCTGATAGACTATCGCGCCTATCATTTCAAGATGCCCGAGCTCCTCTGTGCCTATGTCTGTCAGCAGTCCCTTGAGCTGCGCATAAGGCATTGTGAACCTCTGGCTGAGATAGCGGAGCGATGCGCCGAGCTCACCGTCTGGTCCTCCGTATTGGTCGAGTATTATCTTCGCGTATTTCGGGTTCGGATTTGCTATCTTTACCGGATACTGAAGCTTCTTTTCATATACAAACATCAGCAGCCACACTCCTCTGTATCCCACGGCCACGGGTCTTTGAGCCACTCTGCGCCGGTCGCGTCGAGCGCCGTGAGCGCGCCGAACTGAGCTTCATACTCGCTTCTGAGCGCCCTGTACCGCGCGTCGCATTTGCGAAACAGCGCGAGTGCCTGGAGATCGGACGGGTGGGTGTCAAGATAGAGATGCAGTTCCCACTGAGTGAACTGCGCGGCGCTCAGCCGCCTGAGCATCGTTTCGCGCTTTGTCATCTCGAACACCTCGCAGGATTGAATGGCTTGTTGAGAACGGGGAAGAGCGTGCCGACTTCAAGAGCTTTCATCTCGTCGTATACGCTTATATCCATCTGTATCGGAACATATGCCATGGCGACGCTGTAGTCCTCGGGGAACGGAGTCGTCGCCTCGCGCACGGAGCAGGAGCAGCTCCCGGCGCTTCGGTTGTTGTAATTCATATCGGAACATTACTCCTTTATCTTGCTTTTTATGAGGCATCCCTCTGTACATCATATGATTTGTACGGATTTTTGACAAAGCGCAGGCTTTGTTTTTTACCGCAGAAAACACAACGGAGGAACAGAAAATGGACATCAGAGAAATTCTCAAAAAAGTCGACCACACCTTGCTCGGAGTTACTGCCGGGTGGAGCGATATCGAACAGATACTTATCGATGCCGAAAAATTTGGCACGGCGAGCGCGTGCATTCCGCCAGCGTTTGTCAAAAGAGCGAAGGACTATGTCGGGGACAGGGTGAAGATATGCACCGTCATCGGCTTCCCGAACGGCTATAACACCACCGCCGCCAAGGTCTTCGAAACAAAAGATGCCGTTGCAAACGGCGCGGACGAGATAGATATGGTCATAAATGTCGGCGAACTCAAGTCCGGCAATACCGTCTATGTCGAGAATGAGATAAAAGCGGTTCGCGCCGCATGCGAGGGTAAGATATTGAAAGTCATTATCGAAACCTGCTTGCTGACCGAAAACGAAAAAATAACAATGTGTGAGATAGTTACCCGCTCGGGCGCGGATTATATAAAAACCTCGACCGGATTTTCTCTCGGCGGCGCAACATTCGATGATATAAAGCTCTTTTCGGAGCATATAGGAAGCAATGTGAAAATGAAAGCCGCAGGCGGCATCAGCAGCCTCGACGATGCGGAGAAGTTCATAGCCCTCGGATGCGACAGGCTCGGCACGAGTAGGATAGTCAAGCTCGCCAAAGGTCTCGATGCGTCCGGATATTGAAAGGAGAACCGATATGCCAACTGCACATAACACCGCAAACAAAGGCGATTTCGCCAAAACAGTCCTCATGCCCGGCGATCCGCTCAGGGCGAAATATATCGCCGAGAATTTTATCGATGATGCCCGCCTTGTCAACAATGTCAGGGGCGTTCAGGGCTATACCGGTACTTATCGCGGAAAGCCTGTCTCCGTCATGGCGTCCGGCATGGGCATGCCCTCGATAGGTATATATTCCTATGAGCTTTTCAATTTTTACGATGTCGATAATATCATCCGCGTCGGTTCCGCCGGCGGCATAGCCCCCGGACTTAAACTGCGTGATGTTGTTATAGGAGCGGGCGCGTGCACCAATTCGAATTTCGCCCACCAGTTCGGTCTGCCCGGTGCGTTTGCGCCGATAGCGTCGTTCTCTCTGCTCGAAAAAGCGGTGTCCGCCGCGAGAAAGTTGGGTAAAGAACCCGTGGTTGGCAATACTGTCTCATCCGATACTTTTTATGAGGATATCCCGAGCTTTGAGCTGTGGCGCAAAATGGGCGTTCTGGCAGTCGAAATGGAGGCGGCTGCGCTCTATATGAACGCCGCGCGCTCCGGCAAGAATGCGCTGTGCATCTGCACTATATCCGACCTGCCCATGGATCCGACGAGCGGCGAATGCTCGCCTGCAGAGCGTGAGCAGAGCTTTGATGAAATGATAGAAATAGCCCTCAATACTCTTTAAACGGAGCGATATTCTTGAAAACAAAACGAGTTTTTCTTATAGTTCTCGATTCTTTCGGTATTGGCGAACTGCCCGATGCCGCAAAATACGGCGACTGCGGCAGCGATACCTTCGGCGCGGTTAGCCGCTCAGAATATTTTGATGTGCCGAATATGCGCGCTCTCGGTCTTTTCAATATCGACGGAGTCTCGCCAAAAGGCGCAGTTGAGTCGCCGCGCGGCGCATTCGGCAGATCTGCCGAGCGTTCTGCGGGCAAAGATACAACTACAGGTCATTGGGAGATAGCCGGAGTCGTGTCCGAAAAGCCTATGCCGACTTTCCCGGACGGTTTCCCGCAGTATGCTATCGACGAGTTCTCCCGCCTTACCGGGCGCGGCGTGCTCTGCAACAAGCCCTATTCGGGCACGCAGGTTATTCTTGACTACGGCAGACAGCATATGGAGACCGGGAACCTCATTGTCTATACCTCTGCTGACAGCGTCTTTCAGATAGCCGCCCACGAGGATATAGTCCCTCTCGAAGAGCTATATGATATCTGCCGCACTGCTCGCGGTATGCTCAAAGACGAGCTTGCCGTCGGCAGGGTTATAGCCCGCCCGTTCAAGGGCGAATATCCGAACTTTTACAGAACCTCCGGCAGGCATGATTTTTCTCTCGAACCGACCGGAGAGACAATGCTCGACCGCCTGAAAGCTTCGGGCTTCGATGTCATATCCGTCGGCAAGATAAATGATATCTTCGCCTCCCGCGGCGTTACCGATCACAGAGGTATCAACAAAAATAACGCCGACGGCATGGAAAAAACGCTCGAACTCCAAAAAGAGGATTTCAACGGTCTCTGCTTTGTCAATCTCGTCGATTTCGATATGCTCTTTGGACACAGGAACGATGTTGACGGCTATGCAAAAGCCCTGACCGAGTTCGACGGATATCTCGGCAGATTTCTTGAAAATATGCGCCCTGACGATGTGCTCATAATAACTGCCGATCACGGCTGCGATCCGTCAACTCCGAGCACCGACCACTCGCGCGAATATATCCCGATAATTGTCTGCGGTGATAAGATAAAAGCCGGAGTGAATATCGGAACGCGCCCGACTTTTGCCGATATCTCGGCGTCTGTGCTCGATTACTTCGGCTTGCCTGCGCTTAAAAGCGGCGAGAGCTTTCTGCGGGAGGTGTCGGATATATGACCGATAACGAGCGTGGCGAACTCTTCAAAAAAGCCACCGAAGCTCGTCTCAAATCATATTAGCCCTATTCCGGCTACAGCGTCGGCGCGGCGCTTCTCTGCTCCGACGGATCGGTATATACCGGTTGCAACATCGAAAACGCTGCATATACCCCGACCGTCTGCGCCGAGCGCACCGCCTTTTTCAAAGCCGTATCGGACGGCAAGCGCGATTTTCGCGCAATAGCCGTCGCTGGCGGAAAAGACGTGGTCGATGTGTGTACGCCTTGCGGAGTCTGCCGCCAGGTGATGGCAGAATTCTGCGATTGTGAAAATTTCGAGATAATCTGCAACACCGAGCATGGACTTCATTCGTTCAGGCTCAGAGAGCTTCTGCCGGGCTCGTTCGGTCCGGCAAATCTGAAACGGGAGAAACAGCCTTGAAAAACTTTCGGCGTATAATATCTGTCCTTTGTGCGGCGGCGATGCTCTTTAGCCTCTGCGCCTGCTCAAAGCATGAAAAGTACGACGCGGTGTTCATTACCGATGTCGGCGATATCTATGACAGATCATATAATTCCGCCGTTTGGGACGGCGTCAGGAGCTACGCCGCCGATTACGGCGCCAACTGCAAATATTACAGACCGTCTCAGCGCGGTACAAAATACTTCTTCAAAGCGATTAAAAAGGCGATAAACCACGGCGCAAAGGCGATAGTCTGCCACGGCGATGAATTCTGCGATGCCGTTAAAAAAGCTGCTGGGCGTTGGGACGATGTTAAGTTTATCATCATCGACTGCGAGGAGAAAAATCTGCCCTCAAATGTGCTCGCCGTCGGGTATTCGACTCTCGACGCGGGATATCTTGCCGGCTATGCCTCGGTGTCGAACGGGTTTCAGCACCTCGGCTTTCAGGGCAGCAACCCGTCCGATGATTATGTCAATTACTGCTTCGGCTTCATTCAGGGCGCCGAACGCGCCGCCGAAGACCTGATGCTCGAAGTTATGTCAGTCGAGATAAAAGTGAATTTCCTCAAGACCGACGAGAATGAGGATGATGTCGAAGCGCGTGCAAAGTCGTGGTTCTCGACCGGTACGCAGGTCATATTTGCCTGCGGAACAAAAACTTTTGCAACCGTCGCGGGCGTTGCGGAACGCAATGTCGGAAGCTGGGTTATCGGTGCCGATACGGATAAGTCTTATGTCTCGGATTCCGTTTTGACCAGCGCGGAAAAATCGGTTTCAACGAGCGTCTACAGAGCTCTCACCGAGGTAAAAGACGGCAGTTTCAAAGGCGGACGCTCGGTAACCTGCGGTATAGCCGACGACGGCGTGCGGCTCGATCTTCAGCACTCGCTGTTCTCTCTGTTCACTCAGTCGGATTACGATGCTATAATCGAACGCGTCAAAGCTGATCCGACAATGATATCGTCGCTCGTCACTGCCGACGATGCCAAGAACATAGTTCTCGGCGATGATCAGGAATTGTCGTCTATATTCTCGCTCAAACATGTACTTATCTTCACGAACTGAGGTGTCTTTATGT
>DJQG01000071.1:16066-26609 GCA_002438685.1 Ruminococcaceae bacterium UBA6392
TGACCGCCGAAGAGATATCCTATATAATCAACGGCTGCGTCTCGGGCGAAGTGCCGGATTATCAGCTTTCGGCGTTCGCCATGGCGGTGTTTTTCCGCGGGATGACAAATGCCGAGACGGTCGCGCTGACCCTTGCAATGCGCGATTCGGGCGATAAGGCAGATCTCAGCGGGATAAGCGGCGTCAAGGTCGATAAACATTCGACAGGCGGCGTGGGCGATAAAACCACGCTTATAGTCGCTCCGATAGTCGCGGCGTGCGGCGTGAAAGTTGCGAAAATGTCCGGCAGGGGACTCGGTCACACGGGCGGAACGGTCGATAAGCTTGAGTCTATACCGGGCTTTCGCACTTCGATATCTCCGCAGGAGATGCGCGAGACGGTTGAAACCTGCGGCCTGAGCGTCACGGGACAGAGCGGGAATATGTGCCCCGCCGACAAAAAGCTCTACGCTCTGCGCGATGTTACCGCAACCGTTGACAGCATACCGCTCATAGCCTCGAGCATTATGAGCAAGAAGCTCGCCGACGGTTCGGATTGCATTCTCCTTGATGTCAAAACCGGGAGCGGGTCTTTTATGAAAACACTCGACGATTCCCGCCTGCTTGCGCGCACAATGGTCGATATCGGCAGGGGAGCGGGCGTCAGGACTGCAGCTCTGATAACAAATATGGATTCACCGCTCGGGAGCGCAGTCGGCAACTCGCTTGAGGTCATTGAGTCCGTTGAGATACTCAAGGGCAAAACGTCGGGCGATCTCTGGACAGTCTGCCGCGAGCTTTCGTGCAGGATGCTGATGCTCGCCGGTATAGGCGACAAAGACGAATGCGGCAGGCTTGTTGATGAAGCAGTCAAAAGCGGCGAAGCACTCAAGCGTTTTGAAATGATGGTCAAATTACAGGGCGGCGATGTCTCTTATATCGAAGACACTTCAAAGTTCAGAAAAGCTTCTTTCAGCCGCGAAGTGTACGCGCCCGCGGACGGATATATAACTCATATGGATTCCGAGAAGATAGGCTTGACCGCCGTTTTGCTCGGAGCGGGCAGAGAGAAAAAGGAAGATAATATTAACCACGCGGCAGGTATTATAATAGCCGCAAAGACAGGCAATTTTGTGAAGCGCGGCGAACTGCTCGCAACGCTTTTTGCGGACGACGAGAGCCGCCTTGAAGGCGCCGAGTCGCGCTATCTTTCCGCTGTCTCCATCGGCGATAAGAAGCCTGCGGAGCAGCCGATGATACTCGATTATATCGACTGATATTTCGGTTGACATCCGCTTTTTATCATGCTATCATTTAAAAGCTATATTAATTTAAAAGCTATATTAAAAGAAAGGGGAGCGCGTCTTATGACAGAGCGTAAAATAAATTATCATATTTGCTGCGCCCCGTGTATTCTTTCATAAGGTGATTTGCGGACGGCCGCCGGCTGTCCGCTTTTTTGATTATTTTTTCGGAGTGACTATGGATAACTTCAAGAAAAAAATAAAAAGAATATTGCGCCGTATGCTCGGCAGACCCGAACCGCCGATGCGAAAGGCTCCCGATAGACTGCCCGACGATGTCGATGCGGCGGTCAGAAAAAACGGTCTTGATACCGACGGCTTTATAAGAGTTGTTGAAAGCGATATGGATTTCGACGGCTGTTATCTCACTGCGTGGACAGCCCTTGACGACAAGGGGATATATTTCATTCTCGGCGATGATAAGGTCACCAAAAAGCGCGGAAACAAGAAAATCAAGTCCGAGTATGAACTCAGAGAGATACGCTCTTATCCGCTCTCGGATTTTGATTTGCTCAAATGCGAACAGTATGTCTCAACAGGCCGCCTTATAGCCGAAAAGGACGGCGACGATATCGGCCTGATAAAATTCAGCCTCAATTTTCTCGGCGGCTATGACGAGTTCTGCAAGGCATTCAACAGTCTCAAGACAGGCGAGCCGATGCCGCAGAGCAGTGAAAAGCCGAACGGTGGAGTCTGCCCGAAGTGCAAAAGACCGTATCCGCCGGGGCGCAATTCCTGCCCGAAATGCGATAAAAACGGCTCGACCGTCAAACGCCTGTTTTCTTTTTTCGGCGGCTATAAGCTCCAGATGGCGCTTATCGTTACCGCAATACTTATAAGCACCGCCATGAATATGGCAATGCCGCAGATAAGCACGAAGACGCTCTTTGACGATGTGCTGAGCAAAGTCGGCTCAACGCCCGCGCAGCAGCTGCTCGTTACGCTCGGATATCTTATCGGCGCAGTCGTCGGCATGAAGCTCCTTGGATTAATTATGACCGTGTCGTTCCAGTTCCTTATGGGCAGTATAATGCCACGAGTCATATATGATATAAAAGTCAAGATTTTCGCCGCCATGCAGCGATTGTCCGTCGGCTTCTATTCGTCCAAACAGACGGGCTCGCTTATGGAGCGCGTGACGAGGGACTCCAATAATATCTATTGGTTCTTTGTCGACGGACTGCCGTATGTCATAACGAATGTTATAACCGTTATAGGCGTTCTGATAATAATGTTCGTCATGTCGTGGAAGCTTGCGCTTCTCTGCTGCGCCGCAGCTCCGATATTTCTTATTCTGCTCGTCTTCGGTGGCAAATTTTTCAGAACCCTGCACCACAGAAGCTGGGCGCGCAACGCGAGACTCACTTCCATGGTCAGCGATAATATCAACGGTCAGCGTATAATAAAGGCTTTCTCAAAAGAAGATGAAGAACTCGACCGTTTTGATAAGGTCAGCAGCGATCTCTACAGAGCTGATTTAAAACTCAACAATTCCGAAGCTACCCTCTTCCCGGTGCTCACCATATTGCTCTCAATGCTCGCCGTGGTTATGCTGACTTTCGGCGGACTCATGGTTGCAAACAGCGAGATGACCGTCGGCACGCTTCTCAATTTTACCGTCTATCTTACCATGCTCGTCGGACCTTTGGATTTCCTCTCGTGGGTGTCCAACTGGTGGGCGCGCTGTGTTGACTCGGCTCAGCGCGTGTTTGAGATAGTGGATGCAAAGCCCGAGATAGTCGAAAAAGAGCGCCCGATAGAAATAGGCGAGGTGCGCGGAGATATAGAAATATCAAAACTCGAGTTCGAGTATGAACCCGCGCAGCCTGTTATAAAGAATCTCGACCTCAAAGTAAACGCAGGTCAGATGCTCGGAATAGTCGGCAAAACCGGAGCGGGCAAAACAACAATAGCCAATCTCATAACGCGGCTCTATGACCCGAAAGCCGGGTGCGTCAAAATCGACGGAGTCGATGTGCGCGACCTGCCGCTCGATACTATCAGAAAGAATGTCGGTCTGGTCTCGCAGGATATCTATCTCTTTATCGGCACGATAGCCGACAATATCCGCTACGCGAAGCCGGATGCCACAATGGATGAGATAATCGCCGCGGCAAAGGCTGCGAGCGCGCATGATTTCATCATGAAGCTGCCCGATGCCTATGAGACGCGCGTCGGAGCGGGCGGCCACGACCTTTCCGGCGGCGAACGCCAGAGAATATCGATAGCCAGAACGATAATCCAGAATCCGCGCATTCTTATTCTCGACGAGGCTACCGCGGCAATGGATACCGAAACGGAGCGCAATATCCAGTATTCGCTTACAAGTCTCATGCAGGGCAGAACAACCGTCGCCATAGCCCACCGTCTCTCGACTCTCCGCGATGCCGATATGCTCGCGGTCATAAGCGAGGGTGAAGTGGTCGAATACGGCAGCTATGCCGAGCTTCTCAAAAAGCGTGGCGAGTTCTATAAGCTCTATAAAATACAGGCCGAAGCCCTCAAGGCTGTCGGAATAATCGATTGAGGAGGGTTAAAATGGGAGAACTCAATACTATGTCAATAAACTTCCTCGACCCCGAAAAGTGCAGATTCTATATAAATCCGAACGGCTTTACCGCCCTCAGAACCGAGGATAAAGATTATCGCCGCGTGCGCCTTCTGCGCACTCTGCCGCTGCACAAACCGTTTGAGTATATCAGCGTTAGCGATATGGACAAGAACGAGATCGGTATAATAAGAAACGCCGCCGATTTTCCGCCGGAGAGCAGAGAGATAATCGAAAAGGATCTCGCCGCGCGCTATTATTGCCCTAAGATATCCGAGATATATTCGATAGACGAGAAGATGGGCTCGTTCTATTTCGATGTGTCGATAGACGGATTCAAAAAGACCTTCGGCGTCAAGGATATCAGCCGCAATATCAAGATACTCGATTCCGGCGCGGTCATGCTCACCGATGCCGATGGCAACCGCTTTATAATTCCGGATATCAACGCCCTCAAACCGAGGACGCGCAGGAAGATCGAACCGTTCTTGTATTGATTTTTTGCATAAATTTTGAAGAGAGGAGCGGCTGTGCGCCGTATGGTTTAAAATATGACCGAGGTAAAATATGACCTTGACTTAAATTCAAAGCCGTGCCGCGGTGTCCTGCGGTGTGAGAACGGCGCAGTCTACGCGCTCGAGGACGGCAAAGAGGTGTTTTCGCATTCGCTTGAAAATGTCGGCGAGCTTGTGCAGTATACCGATGTCGGCTGCGGAAGTCTCGAGATATCGCCGTTTGCGGACGAGCTCGGCTCTGATTATGACAGCGCCGAGAATATCACGGTCTGCCGCTTCTCCATGAGTGCCGCTGAGGATATAGGTGAATTCTGCAAAGCAGTCAACCACTATATAAAAACAGGCGAAGAACCGCAGCTCAGCGCCGATAATGCCGACCGATGCCCGGTCTGCGGCAGACGCTATCCAAAGGGTACCGATGTCTGTATGTTCTGCGTTGATAAGAGCTACATATGGCGCAGAACGTTTAAAATGCTTCGGCAGTTTATGCCGACTCTTATTGTGTCGAGCGTGCTCGTTACTCTTGCAAATCTTATGTCTGCGGCGCAGCCCGTGCTTCAGGGCAAGCTTGTCGACAGCTTCTCGTCGGCATTTTCGTCCGGCGGACTCTCCGCAAAGCAGAATGTTATTATTATAGGCGTCGCCATGGCGCTTACCTATCTGCTCGAAAACATTTTTCAGATATTCTCGGGACGCACCGCGAACAGCGTAGGACTCGGATTCTCAAAATACCTGCGCTCTGTTGTCTATGACAAAGTTCAGCGTATGTCCGTCTCGTCCATGTCGCGCAAAACTGCGGGCGATCTTATAAAACGCGTCACCCGCGACACAAACACAGTGCAGAACTTCTTTGTCGATAAAGGTCGCTATGCGCTCGAACAGATTATACTTTTTATCGTCGTCGGCATATTCATGCTGCGCATGAGTCCGCTGCTGACTCTTCTCGCAGTCCTGCCTGCGCCGCTCTGTATTATCGCGCTTAACAGCTTCAAGCGCTATATCCATCTGCGCTATGATAAGCAGTGGCGGTATGACAGCCGCGCGAACTCGATTCTTCACGATATAATCAAGGGCATCCGTGTTGTCAAAACCTTCGGCAGCGAAAAGCGCGAGGTTGCAAAGTTTTCTTCCGCGAGCAAGGCTCTTGCCGATATCTCCGTGAGCAACGAGCGGGTGTGGGCGATTATCTTCCCTGTAATAGGCTTCTTTATGAACTCCGGTAACTTCCTTGTGCTCTATTTCGGCGGCAGAATGGTTATAAACGGCACGATGACCGCAGGCGAGCTGTGGAGCTTTGTGCTTCTGCTCTCGTATATCTATAAGCCGCTCGACTGGCTGGCCAATATGCCGCGTTGGATAGCGGAGGTCACAACGAGCCTTATAAAAATTTATGAGGTCCTCGATGAAAAGCCGCAGGTCGGCGATTCGAGAAACGCCGGCAAATATCCGATAACGGGCGAAGTCGAGTTCGATTCCGTCAGCTTTGGCTATAAGAGCTACGAGCCTGTGCTCAAGGATATAAATCTGAAGATAAAACCGGGCGAGATGATAGGTCTCGTCGGTCATTCGGGAGCGGGCAAGTCCACTATGATAAACCTTGTCATGCGCCTCTATGATGTCGACAGCGGAACGCTCAGAATAGACGGCAGGGATATCCGCGATTATGACCAGTATTATCTGCGCGAGAATATGGGCGTCGTGTTCCAGGAGACGTACCTTTTCTCCGGCACCGTCTATGACAATATAGCTTATGCAAAGCCGGACGCATCTCCGGAAGAGGTGTTCTCCGCCGCAAAGGCGGCAAATGCCCACGGCTTTATAATGGAACTCAAGGACGGGTATAATACCGTCGTTGGTGAAAACGGCTATAATCTTTCGGGCGGCGAGCGTCAGCGCGTGGCGATAGCACGAGCGATACTGCGCGACCCGAAGATACTCATTCTCGACGAGGCGACAAGCGCGCTCGACCCCGAGACCGAGAGTCATATTCAGGAGGCGCTCGGCAGATTGGTTCAGAATAGAACAACAATAGCCATTGCCCACAGGCTTTCGACCCTTCGCCATGCGGACAGGCTCGTTGTGCTCGAAAACGGCAGAATCGCCGAGGTCGGCACGCATACGGAGCTTCTCAAAAAGCGAGGTATTTATTATAATCTTGTCATGGCGCAGCGCCAGACTTCGAAGCTTACATCCGAGGCTCAGGCGGCGCTCGACAGGCAGTAATGCAGACTTAAACACGGGAGACAAAAGCGAATCTTGTCTCCTGTGTTCTTTTTTTGTTAAATTGCTGTGAATTTGTCTTTTTGTCTTTACAGCTTGCGTAAAATAAAGTAAAATAGTAGCGGAAAATTATGTTTTTTTGAATGGAGGCAATAACATGGAGCTTACGTATAAACGTATACTTCTGAAAATAAGCGGCGAGGTGCTTGCCGGCGGAAAGGGTATGGGTATTGACTACGATACCGTTCTCAATATCTGCTCCGCAGTCAAGGAATGTGTAGATATGGGTGTTCAGGTCGGTCTTGTCGTCGGCGGCGGCAACTTCTGGCGCGGACGTTCGAGCGGCGATATGGACAGAACCAGAGCCGACCATATGGGTATGCTCGCTACCGTCATGAACTCTCTCGCTCTCGCCGATGCCCTTGAGCATCTCAAAGTGCCCGTCAGAGTCCAGACCGCTATCGCCATGCAGCAGATAGCTGAGCCCTATATCCGCAACAGGGCGGTTCGCCATCTTGAAAAGGGCAGAGTCGTTATCTTCGGCTGCGGCACCGGCAACCCGTTCTTCACCACCGACACTGCCGCCGCTCTGCGTGCGCTCGAGATAGATGCCGATATCATGTTCAAGGCAACGAATGTTGACGGCGTCTATGATAAAGATCCCCACAAGTTCGAGGATGCGAAGAAGTACGACACTCTCTCGTTCGATGAGATTCTCAGCCACGACCTCAAGGTCATGGACGGCACTGCGGCTTCTCTCTGCAGAGACAATTCTATCCCGATCCTTGTCTTCAACCTCGACGATCCTCAGAATATCGTTAAGGCGATAAAGGGCGAGAATGTCGGAACAGTTGTAAAATGATCGGCGAAAGACCGATAAAAATATGATCTTCTCTTCAAGAAAGGATTGAAATTATGGAAACAGTATTTCAAACAGCACGCGATAAAATGGGTAAGAGCATCAGCTCCCTCAAGGGCGAGTATGCTGCAATAAGAGCAAACAGAGCCACTGCGGCGGTTCTCGATAAGATAACCGTTGATTATTACGGCACCGCCACTCCGATAAATCAGCTTGCGGCTATCTCTGTAGTCGAGGCGAGAATCCTCTGCATCCAGCCCTGGGACGCTTCGACCCTTCACCCCATCGAGAAGGCTATCCAGACCTCCGATCTCGGCATCAACCCGCAGAACGACGGCAAGGTTATCAGACTGACCTTCCCGCCTCTGACCGAGGATAAGCGTCGCGAGATAGTCAAGGATGTCAAGAAGCTTGCCGAGGACTGTAAGGTCGCCATCCGCTCTATCCGCAGAGATTGCATGGATAAGCTCAAAAAGATGCAGAAAAATGGCGAGATAACCGAGGACGATCTCAAGTACGGCGAGAAAGAAATGCAGGATATAACCGACAAGTTCGTCAAAGAAACCGATTCGGTAGCCGCAGAGAAAGAAAAGGAAATAATGGCGATCTGATTTTTTCGGATCCTTGAAGCAAAAAAGGCTGGGCGCTTCGGGCGGTCATGCCTTTTTGCCTAAATACAGAAAGGGATTTTTGCTATGACGAAGTCACCTGAAAACGAACATCTTCCTCAGCATGTCGCCATAATCATGGACGGCAACGGACGCTGGGCAAAGCAGCGCGGTCTCCCGCGCGGTGAGGGTCACAAGCAGGGCGCAAAGGTGTTCAAGAGAATATGCGAATACGCCGCAGACAGAGGCATACGCTATGTGACGTTCTATGCCTTTTCCACGGAAAACTGGCGCAGACCGCCCGAAGAAGTCAGCGGCATAATGGATCTTTTCCGTGAGTACCTGCACGAGGCCGAGGAGCGTGAGCAGGAGAATGCGCAGAAAGGTCTCAGAATAAGATATATAGGAGAACGCGAAGGTCTCGCGGACGATATCCTTGAGCTTGTTGACGAGCTTGAGCGCGGTTCCGCGGACAAGGTCAGAACGACCGTAAACATCGCGATAAACTACGGCGGCAGAAATGAGATACTGTCCGCCTGCAAGCGTCTTGCCGAGCAGTGCGCAAGAGGGGAGCGCACACCCGAGAGCCTGACCGAGCAGGATATATCCGACAATCTCTATACGGCGGGTCAGCCCGACCCCGATCTTATAATCCGCCCGAGCGGAGAATTCAGACTTTCCAATTTCCTCATCTGGCAGGCGGCATATTCGGAGTTTATCTATTCCGATATCCTCTGGCCCGATTATACCGAGCAGGACTTTGACGCCGCTCTTGAGGAATACGCACATCGCAGCAGACGCTTCGGAGGGGTCTGAAAATAATTTTTATAGTGAGATGAGAGAAAGATGAAACAGCGCGTTATTACCGGAGTTTTAGGCGCTCTTTTCGGACTTGCAGTCCTTGCCTTTATGTTCACACCTGTTCTGGGCATAGTTATAGCAATTGTATCATTGCTCGCGTCATACGAGATACAGCATGTTGCAAAGATCGAGAACAAGCTTCTCATGATAATCAACATAGTTCTCGCCGCGTTTATGCCTTTCGCCTATGAATATAAGCTCTTTTCAAAGCTGCCGTTCCCGACATATGTCCTTGCGATAGTCTATGTCATAGCTATGATGTTTATCATGCTCGGCAACTATAAGAAGACGAAGTTTGAAGATGTTGTCATGTCGATGTTCTGCGGCGTTATCGTGCCGTATGTCATGTCGACCATAACCCTGCTCAGAAATCTCTGCCTGAGTCGTCCCGACTTGTTCCAGCAGTCGCACATATTCTTCATTATCTTCACGGCACTTCTGTCAGCATGGCTCAATGACGCATTTGCGTATTTTGTCGGCAGAAAGTTCGGCAAGCATAAGCTCGCTCCGAATATCAGCCCCAAAAAGAGTGTTGAGGGTGCAATCGGCGGAATAGTTATAACTATGCTCTTCAACCTCGCTTTCTTCTTCATTTTTGATTATTTCTTCTTCAAGAACGACACAATAAAGTGGTGGATGATTCCCGCAACCTCGATGTTCCTCTCCGCTATCAGCATCGGCGGCGACCTTTCGGCGTCCGTTATCAAGAGAAACTTCGGCGAAAAGGATTTCGGAACCATCTTCCCCGGTCATGGCGGCATCATGGACAGATTCGACAGCTACAGCTTCGTTATGCCGATGCTCTACGCCATTATTTCGCTGATTCTCAGCGTGGGAGCGTGATTCTATGAAAAGCATGGTCATTCTCGGCTCTACCGGTTCGATAGGCACTCAGGCGCTCGATGTCGCAAGGCTTCGGAATTTTACGGTCAAAGCACTGACCTCAAATTCAAATATCGACCTGCTCGAAAAGCAGATCAGGGAGTTTAAGCCCGAAATAGCAGCTGTTGCCGATGAGAGCAGAGCGGCGGAGCTTAGAATAAAAGTCGCCGATACCGATACAAAAGTGCTCGGCGGCGAAGAAGGCATTTGCGCCGCAGCTCAGCTTGATGCCGATAAGGTTCTCAACAGCATCGTCGGCATAGCCGGTCTCAAGCCGACCCTTGCTGCTATCGAGGCGGGCAATGATATCGCCCTCGCCAACAAGGAGACCCTTGTCGCCGGCGGCGAGCTTGTAACGACACGCGCCAAAGAAAAGGGCGTGGCGATTCTCCCGGTTGACAGCGAACATTCAGCAATATTCCAGTCGCTTCAGGGAAGCCCGGGAAAACAGAGCGTTAAACGCCTTATTCTTACCGCTTCCGGCGGACCGTTCTTCGGCAGAACACGCGATGACCTGAAAGATGTTACCGTCGAGCAGGCACTCAAGCATCCGAACTGGAGCATGGGCGCAAAAATTACCATTGATTCCGCTACAATGATGAACAAGGGACTGGAGCTTATCGAAGCGGCATGGCTCTTTGATATGCCCGCCGATAAAATAGACATTCTTGTTCACCGCCAGAGCGTGGTTCATTCGCTCGTCGAATATGTCGATAATTCAGTTATAGCTCAGCTCGGCGTGCCGGATATGCGCATCCCCATCCAGT
>DJQG01000071.1:26668-26856 GCA_002438685.1 Ruminococcaceae bacterium UBA6392
GAGGATTGGAAAACGCTCACCTTCGAGCAGCCCGATTATGATACATTCTCCTGCATCGATCTTTGCAGGCAGGCGATAACAAAGGGCGGCATCTATCCCGCGTCGGCAAACGGCGCTAACGAAGCGGCAAATAAGCTGTTCAGGGACGGAAAGATAAAATTCCTCGATATCGACGACGCAGTGGCGGG
>DJQG01000071.1:26877-43670 GCA_002438685.1 Ruminococcaceae bacterium UBA6392
TCCTCGATTCAACCGAATTTTCACCGTGTGACAGCCTCGAGAATATTCTTCTCGCCGATTCCCGCGCAAGGGAAAAGGTGCATGAGATGTTCGGCTGCTAATTCCACGGGCTGAAAGGATATTTTATATGTTTTTGAATACCGCGCTGTCGTTTTCGGCAGTTTGGAGCAAAGTCTGGCCGTTTCTTGTGGCTATACTTTTCTTCGGCATCGTCATAATGTTCCATGAACTCGGTCATTTCCTTTTTGCAAAGCTTTTCAAGGTCAAGGTCAACGAGTTCTCTATCGGCATGGGTCCCGCCATCTTCAAAAAGAAGAAGGGCGAGACTGATTATGCCGTGCGTATTCTGCCCATCGGCGGATATGTCAGCATGGAGGGCGAGGACGAGGACAGCGAGGATCAGCACGCGTTCAACAACAAGCCCCTGTGGCAGCGCATGATAATCGTTGCCGCCGGAGCTACCGTCAATCTCATCATGGGCGTCATTATCGTCGCCATTATGCTCTGCCAGTCCGATCTTATCGGCACCACTCAGATTCGCTCTTTTTATGACAACGCAACAAGTGCCGCGAGCGGACTTGAAGCAGGGGATAAGATAGTCAAAATAAACGGCAAACGCGTCTATTCCCAGTATGATATAACATTTCTCATGATGCGCGACGATGACGGCGTCATGGACTTTGTCGTCAAAAGAGACGGCAAAAATGTCGAACTCAAGGATGTTAGGTTTCAGACCAGCCCGATAGAGGGTCAGGAGAATCTTATAAGCATCCACTATGATTTCATTATCGTCGGCGTTAAACCGACATTTCTGAGCGTCACAAAGAATGCTTTTCTTGAAAGTATTTCAATAGGACGCATGGTCTGGATAAGCCTGTTCGATTTAATAATGGGCAGATACGGGCTCAGCGAAGTTTCGGGGCCGATAGGTGTTATAAACTATGTCGCGGATGCTGCGTCGGCTTCGTCTACTTCAATGGATTGGACTCCGCTTTTGACCATTATGGCGCTGATAGCTATTAATATCGGTCTGTTTAATCTCCTGCCCATCCCGGCGCTTGACGGCGGCAGACTGTTCTTTATGTTTATCGAGCTTATCATCCGCAGACCCATCCCGCAGAAATTTGAAAAGTGGGTTCACGCGGTCGGCATGATACTTCTGCTCGTATTTATGGCTGTGATTTCATTCAAAGATATTGTCAGTTTGATAAGAGGTTAGAGTTATGGCATTTGAACGCAGAAAAAGCAAAGAAGTCAGAATAGGCGATTTGACTATCGGCGGTAATTCTCCGATAGCCGTTCAGTCGATGCTCAATATCCCCGCGCATGATATTGAGGGCAGCGTGAAGCAGGCTAAGGCTCTCGAAAAAGCCGGATGCCAGATAATCCGCGCCGCAATACCCGATATGGATGCGGTGAAGCTTATCCCGGCTCTCAAAGAGGCAGTAAAAGTGCCGATAGTCGCGGATATACATTTTGATTACAGACTTGCGCTCGAAAGCATCTCTGCGGGCGTTGATAAAATACGCATCAATCCCGGCAATATCGGCTCGAAAGACAGAGTCAAGGCTGTTGCCGATGCTTGCGCCAATAATGGTATCCCGATAAGGGTCGGCGTCAACAGCGGCTCTATCGAGAAAGATATTCTCGCAAAATACGGCGCTCCCACTGCACAGGCTCTTGTGGACAGCGCAATGGGTCATGTGCGCCTGCTCGAGGAGTGCGATTTTAATAATGTTGTTATATCGCTCAAGTCCTCCGATGTTCCGATGACCGTCGAAGCATATGAGCTTATCTCGCAGATTTGCGATTATCCGCTCCATGTCGGCATAACCGAGGCGGGCACATGGAAAATGAGCCTTGTCAAGTCGAGCGTCGGTATCGGTTCTCTGCTCCTGCACGGAATCGGCGATACTATCCGTGTCTCGATGACCGACGATCCGGTCAAGGAAGTTGCGGCGGGCTATGATATCCTGCGCGCAACAGGTGCCAAAAAAGACTGCGTCCAGATAGTTTCATGCCCGACCTGCGGCAGAACAAAGATAGATTTGATATCCCTCGCAAACGCAGTCGAAGAGCGGCTCGCGTCATGCAACAAGCCGATAAAGGTCGCGGTCATGGGCTGCGCCGTCAACGGACCGGGCGAAGCGCGAGAAGCCGATATCGGTATCGCCGGCGGCGACGGCTGCGCGCTGATATTCAAAAAAGGCAAGATAATCAAAAAAGTACCTGAGTCAGAGGTGCTTGACAGTCTTATGGAAGAGATAGATAAACTTTAATGGAGACAATGATGTCCGGCAAGAAGTTAGTTGATTTTGTAAAAGAATATATTGATGATTCCGAATTGCTCTCTGAGCTTGAGAACATTCAGCTTGACGATATCAGACTGAATGTCGAGCGCAGGGAGCTCGAACTGCTTTGCTCGGCGGCTGCTGCGCCGGGCAAGCTTATTTTGAGAGCCGTCGAAACTTCGCTCATAAAAGCGTTCACTCTCAATGCCGCAGTGATAAACTGCTCGGTCAAAGAAGAAAAACGCGAAGATGCTCCGAAAGAGCCGATGAGTGAACTCGGGCTTGCCAAACTGCTCGTTTCTTTGCGCAGGGAGTTTCCCGCCGCGAACGGATTTTTGAACGATGCAAAATGCTTCATGCTCGGCGATATGGTGTCCGTCCAGCTCAAGAGCGGCGCGGATGTCATAAACAATCTCGGCGCGCCCAAACGCTTTGCTCAGATGATATTTGAGCACTTCGGCGAGGATGTCGGCGTTGAGTTCACCGACAGCGGCGCACCCGTTGATGACGGCGAGGTCATGCAGTATCAGGAAGAGCTTGACAGCGGCATACGCAACGCGTTCGCCGACAAAGTCTCGCAGGAAAAAGATCTCAGCAATCTCACGAGAACATATGACGAATACCCGTTTTCAACGAAATATTCCGTCCCGATCTACGGATCTATAATAAAAACCAAGCCCATGCCGCTGAGCGAGATAGCTTCAGATTCCGGCTCGGTCGTCGTCTGGGGCACCGTCTTTTCTTTTGAGTCGCGCGACACACGCGACGGCAAGAGAAAAATAATCAATTTCTGCATTACAGATAAAACAAATTCATATTCCGTCAAGATATTCGAGCTTGCCGAAAACTGCGAGAGTCTGCTCAAGAATATCAAAGACGGCGTCGCCGTTATGGTCAGAGGCGTTGTCAACTATGACTCCTATATGAAGTGCGACTGCATAAACGCGCGAGCCATAACGACGATCGACCTTATCGAAAAGAAGGACGACGCACCCGAAAAACGCGTCGAACTCCATTTGCATACCACGATGTCTGCCATGGACGCCGTTTCGAGCGCCACAAAACTCGTTGAACGCGCTATAGCGTGGGGACACAAGGCAATAGCCATAACCGACCACGGCGTTGTTCAGGCGTTCCCCGAAGCCTGCGCCGCGGCAAAAGGCAAGATAAAGATACTCTACGGCATGGAGGGCTATTATTTTGACGACCGCGTCGTCGATCCTGCCGAGAAGAAAAAGAAATATAACCACATAATCTTCCTTGCAAAGAATTATGTAGGACTTAAAAATCTTTATAAAATAATCACAAAATCTAACCTCGAATATTTCAGCCGCAAGCCCGGTGTCCCGCGCTCGGTTATTGAAGAGTTCCGCGAGGGTATAATCGTCGGCAGTGCGTGCGAGCAGGGTGAAGTTTACCGAGCCATACTCGACGGAAAATCCGACGATGAAGTGCTTGAAATTGCCTCGTTCTACGATTACCTTGAGATACAGCCCAACGGCAACAACGCTTTCCTTATCAGAGAGGGCAGAGTTAAGGATGTTCAGGGGCTTGAGGATATAAACAAAAAGATAATCGCCACAGCCGACAAGCTCGGCAAGCTCACCGTCGCCACCTGCGATGTCCATTTCATGGACAAAAGCGACAGCGTTTTCAGAGAGATTATCATGACCGGTCAGGGCTTTACAGATGCCGCGCAGCAGGCTCCGCTCTATTTCAGAACAACGCAGGAGATGCTCGATGAGTTCGCCTATCTCGGCGAGGAGACCGCCCGCGAAGTTGTTATTGAAAACACCAATAAGATAGCCGATATGTGCGAAGTTATCCAGCCCATACCGGACGGTACATATCCTCCGCGAATCCCGGGTTCCGATGAAGAACTGCGCGAGATATGCTATAAGCATGTGAAAGATATCTACGGCGATCCTCTGCCGGAATATGTTGAAAAACGCCTTGAAAAAGAGCTCAGCTCAATTATCGAACACGGCTACGCCGTGCTTTATATCATCGCCCAGCGACTCGTCAAATTCTCCATGGATCACGGTTATTACGTCGGTTCGCGAGGATCGGTCGGCTCGTCGTTCGTCGCTTTCGCGGCGGAGATATCCGAAGTTAATCCGCTTATGCCGCACTACCTATGCAAGCACTGTAAAAAGAGCACCTTCTTCATGGACGGCTCGATAGGCTCGGGCTTCGACCTGCCGCCGAAGAACTGCGAGATATGCGGCGAACCGCTTGTCCGCGACGGCCACGATATTCCGTTCGAAACATTCCTCGGTTTCCACGGTGATAAACAGCCCGATATCGACCTTAACTTCTCCGGCGATTTCCAGTCGCAGGCGCATAAGTATACCGAAACTCTTTTCGGCGCTAAGAACGTTTTCAAGGCAGGTACAATCGGTACTCTCGCTGATAAGACCGCTTACGGCTTCGTCAAGAAATGGCTCGATGAAAAGGGCATGACTGTTCAGCGCGCGGAGGAGGACAGGCTCGTCCAGGGCTGCGTCGGAATAAAGCGCACAACCGGCCAGCACCCCGGCGGAATGGTTGTTGTGCCGGACTATAAAGAGGCTGAGGACTTCACGCCTATCCAGCACCCTGCGGACGATCCCGATAAGGGCACGCGAACAACGCACTTCGACTTCCATGCGCTCCATGATACGATACTCAAGCTTGACATTCTCGGTCACGATGTGCCGACGTTCTATAAGCATCTTGAAAATCTGACCGGAACTTCCGTCATGGATGCCGATGTCTGCGACCCGAAGCTCTATGAGATGCTTTTATCTCCCGAGCCCATGGGCGTAACAGAGGAGGACATCGACTGCAATACAGGTACATTATCTCTTCCCGAACTCGGAACACCGTTCGTGCGCCAGATGCTTCTTGACTCAAAGCCGAAGAACTTTTCCGATATGCTCCAGATATCCGGACTTTCCCACGGTACCGATGTCTGGCTCGGCAACGCAAAAGATCTTATCGATAACGGCACCTGCACCATTTCCGATGTTATCGGAACACGAGACAGTATCATGACCTATCTTATACATAAGGGCGTCGAGCCGAGCATGGCGTTCAAGATAATGGAGATAACCCGTAAGGGTAAAGCGAAAAAGCTCCTTACCGACGAACACAAGGCTGCGATGCGCGCGAATAATGTCCCCGAGTGGTATATTGACAGCTGTCTTAAAATAAAATATATGTTCCCGAAGGCTCACGCCGCGGCGTATGTTATCGCCGCCATGCGCCTTGCGTGGTATAAGCTCTATTATCCCGTCGAGTACTACGCGACATATATGACTGTTCGCGGCGAAGACCTTGATACCGTGTCAATTATGGCGGGTCAGGAAGCCGTCAAGAACAAGATGAAATATCTCAAGACAAAGATGAACATGAAGGAAGCCACCGCCAAGGAGGAGAATATGTTCACTTCTCTCCAGGTCGTCAATGAGATGATGGCGCGCGGGGTGAAATTCCTTCCGGTCGATGTCTATAATTCCGATGCCAAGGTCTATCATATCGAGGACGGCAAGATAAGGCTTCCGTTCTCCGCTCTCGGCGGATGCGGCGGCGTTGCCGCGGAGCAGCTTGCCGCGGCGCGCGATGACGGCGAGGGCAAGTACCTTTCAGTCGAAGATCTGCGCAGACGAGCGAGCGTTTCCAAAACCGTTATCGAGGCTCTCGAAGCGGCAGGCGCGCTCGAGGATATCCCGAAAACCACGCAGATAAGCCTTTTTGACATGTAATCATATAAAAATTCTATGTTTTTGCGGCAAATTTTTGCATTTCGGCTATTGTCTGAACAGCGATTTTCTGATATTATTATGTAGATATTTGACTTCGGGATTTACCGCGTCAAAGTATATATCAATTTGTTTCGCCGCGTGGCGTGAAAGGAGAAAAACAATGGGACTCAAAATACTTTACGGCATTCTGATAGCTCTCGGTATTTTTATCGTCATAACCCTTATCAGAGCCGCGTTCTTTGTCCCCAAGAAGAGGGAGACAAAGCCTCTTGAGAAAGAGAATGTCGACGTTGAGCGTGTTGCAAAGCACCTGAGCGGTGCGATTCAGATTCCCACCGTATCTTATCTGGAAAAAGATAAGGTCGACTGGTCGCAGTTTGAAAAATTCCACAAATTCCTTGAGGAGTCATATCCTCTGCTACATAAGACTCTCGAGCGCGAGGATATCGCCGAGGCGAGCCTGCTCTATCGCTGGAAGGGCAAGAATCCCGATCTCGAGCCTATAGCTCTGCTTTCGCATCAGGATGTCGTTCCGATTGAGCCCGGCACCGAGGGTGACTGGACTCATGAGCCGTTCAGCGGCTATAACGACGGCGAGTTCATCTGGGGCAGAGGCGCTCTCGATATGAAGAACCACCTTATCTGCGTTATGGAAGCCGTCGAGACTCTTCTTGAAGAGGGCTATGAGCCCGAGAGAGATGTCTATCTTTGCTTCGGTCACGATGAGGAAGTCGTCGCTTCCAAGGATGCCGGTGCAAAGGCTATCATGGAAACGCTTAAATCCCGCGGTATTCACCTCGACAGTGTTATTGACGAGGGCGGTGCCATACTGCCTATAAATGTCAAGCATGTTCTCAAGGGCAACCTTGCGGGCATCGGTATTGCAGAAAAGGGCTATGCTGACTTTTCGATGAGCGTCAGAGCCAAGGGCGGTCATTCTTCTCAGCCCCCGAAGCACAGCGCTATCGGCAAGATTGCAAATGTTGTCAGAGATGTTGAAAATCATCAGTTCAAGTCGAAGCTTGAGCCGTTCGTTCTCAAGCTCTTCTCAAACCTCGGCAGAAGAACTACATATCCCGTCAGAGTCGTTGCCTGCAACCTCTGGCTGCTCAAACCTCTCGCTAAGTTTATAATGGAGCAGATTCCGCCGTCGGCTTCTCTTATTAGAACCACTACCGGCGTTACTATGGCTGAGGGCAGCCCCGCCGCCAATGTTCTTCCCCAGGAAGCGTCTGTCACCGCGAATTTCAGAATGATGCCCGGCACAACCGCCGAGGATGTTGAGAAGCACCTGCGCAAGGTCATCAAGAACAAGGACGTTGAGATAAAGTGCCTCAAGAGCAAAGAAGCATCCAGGTTCTCTCCGACCGATTCGAGATCCTTTAAAGTCATCGAAGAGATATGCGTCAGATCCGATCCCGATGTCATTGTCGCGCCTTATCTTGTTATGGGCGGCACCGATGCGTGCTTTTATGAGCCCGTCTGCGAGAATATCTATCGTTTCGCTCCCTTCCATGTGAGCACGAAGCTCCTTCTCTGCACCCACGCTACCAACGAGCGCTGCCCGGTCACTGCTCTTGATGAGGGCGTGTCGTTCTTCAAGAGATATATCAGAATGCTTACAAAAGACTGATAATATGAATATTCTGCTGTCACCCGATTCTTTCAAAGGTACGCTGACTTCCTCCGAGGCCTGCGATATAATTGAATCGGCACTCAGAAACAGAATACCGGATTGCAATGTGATAAAGCTCCCCGCTGCCGATGGCGGCGAGGGGCTTTGCTCAAGTTTTGCGAATTCTAACGATGGCGAATGGATATCTGCCGATGCCAAAGACCCGTTCGGTTTATCTTTGCGCGCGGAGTATTATATGCTCAAAAGTGGCGCGGCTGTTATTGAAACCGCTTCGTGCGCCGGACTTCCGCTGGCGGGGGACAGAGCCGACCCTACCGTTACAACCACTGCGGGCGTCGGCATGCTTATACGCGATGCTGTAAATCGCGGCACAAAGCGTATTGTTTTGGGTCTCGGCGGCAGCGCGACTAATGACTGCGGCGCAGGTATGGCGTCGGAGCTAGGTTTTCTTTTTCGCGATAAAAATAATAATTTATTTGTTCCTGTCGGTGGAACGCTGATAGATGTCGAACATATTATCCCGCCCGAAAAGCCGGTTGATATTCCCGTGGTCGCTGCGTGCGATGTCACTAATCCGCTTTTCGGGGTTGACGGTGCGGCCTATGTTTTTGCTCCGCAAAAGGGCGCAAATGCAGAGCAGGTCGAATTGCTCGACCGAGGGCTGCGCCATATGGCCGATATACTCAAAAGAGATCTCAACTTCAACTCGGAAAATCTTTCCGGGTCGGGCGCCGCAGGCGGTCTCGGCGCAGGCGCGGCAGCTTTCCTGAATGCCGAACTCAGAAGCGGCATAGATATAGTTCTGGACGAATCCGGCTTTGACAAACTCGCCGCAGATGCCGACATAGTTATAACGGGCGAGGGGAGATTCGACTCCCAAAGTGCCAACGGAAAAGTGATGAGCGGAGTTTGCAGAAGAGCCGCCAAAGCGGGAACGAAAGTTTACGCCGTCTGCGGGTGTGCGTCAAACGATGCCGACCCTGCCGCGCTCGGAATAGAGAAACTCTTTGTATCGTCCGACGGAACTCACAGCATGGATGAATTGCAGATTTCCTGCCGCCGCGACTTATTTGACGCTGCAACTGCCCTTGCAGAAGAAATAATAAAGTTTGATTAATTGTTATTTCTTGATTTTTCGATGAATTTGTGATAAAATAAACTGCTAAATATGGGAACTGTATCTGCGACTTTCAGCAGTATTTTTGACAGTCGGTTCGTTTGATGTATTGTGAAAATATTTCAGACGATCGGAGAGTCAATGAGGAGCATGAACTTGACAAAAAACGCGAAATTTGAAAGCGTCAGAAAAAATATTGAACATTATCTTTCCACTGATTGGTTCATGTGGGTTTGCTTCCTTATAGCCTGTTTTATCACCGTTCTGCGCGTTGAGGCTATAGGGCTTCTTATCTTTGCGGCGATTATCTGCGCCATACTCGTTTTCTGCGAGGATGTTATAGTAGCGCTTGAACCGTTTCTTTTGCTCTGCCTCTGCCTTATAAAGTGCAACAATTCTTATGACGAGTTCATCAAAATGGTCTGGCTTGCCGTCCCGGCAGCGGCGGCTATAATCTTCCATTTCAATTATTATCAGCGCAAACTGCCTCACGGCGAGCTGTTCTGGCCGATGCTTGCAGTCTCCGTCGCAGTTACCCTCGGCGGTCTTGGCAAGATAACCGCCAAAGAATATTTCAGCTTGATGCCGATATTCTTCACTCTCGGTCTCGGCTTTGGTATGCTGCTGTTCTATAATCTCATGAACTCGCACATCCGCCTGAGAGAAAACTATTCTCTGCCGGATAAGATATCAAAAATAATGATAATCATGGGGCTGTTCTGCTGCTTCATGATCCTCGAGTATTACGGCGAGCATCTCGATAAGGTGTTCTCGACTCACGGGCTTCTCGCTTTCCAGTGGCGCAACAACGCCTCAACTTTTCTTATCTTCGCTCTGCCGTTTGCGTTCCTGCGTTCGATAAAGGGCAATCACGGCTGGTTCTGGGTCGGCATGCTGTTCTACGGCTGTATGATGATAACCGGCTCGCGCGGCGGCGCAATTGTCGGCACTGCGGAAGTCATGATGTGCATGATAGCACTTCTCTGCCTCGATAAACGCCACAGGATACATAATATTATCATAATTGCCGTCGGCATCGTGATGTTCTTCGTGTTCTTCTGGGATCTCATCTATTTCTTTCGCGATATGCTCCTGAGACTTCTTCAGATAGACGATAACGAGATAAGAGTCAGACTTATGCGCCGCGCCGTTGAGGATTTTCTTTCAAATCCTGTCTTCGGCAGGGGACTCGGATATTTCGGCAACAGAGATGTCCATCATTCCGCAAAAGGCGCCCTGTGCTGGTATCATTCCTCGCCGTTCCAGGTTATCGGCAGCTTCGGCATAGTCGGTATCGCGGCATACGGATATATATTCGTCGCACGTATCGTCTATTTTGCGCGCCGCAACACTCTGACAAACAAGTTTATTTTTATCGCATATATCGGCATGCAGCTGATGTCCCTCGTCAATCCGGGCTTGTTCAGTCCCGTTCCGTATCTTCTTATGATGACGCTGCTGTTTGTCATTATGGATAAGATAAAGGACGACCCAGAGGAGATAAGACTTACGAGAAAGGCGGAGAGAAATCTTCGACGCTCAAAGAAAAAGTCTGCATCCGTGCAGACGGAAAAAACAGCATAACAAAAAGACGGCACATCATTGTGCCGGTTTTTGCTCGAATAAAAGCTTTAATGGTTTAAAGGAGGAAATTTTCATGAGCTTTTTACCTATGACAGAGTACGAAAGTTCATCGGAAGAGGTCAAAAGGGAGTACGAAGACCAGATAGCAAAGCACGGACGCATCACCAACATGAAGCGCACTCTGCTTCACAATGTCCCTGCATTCAAGGCATATATGGAGTGGTACACGCTCTATGATCAGCTTGTGCCGGTCATTGGCGACCGTGCAATATCGCTGTTCTCCCACGCTATATCTGAGGGCAACGAGTGTCTGATATGTTCGATCTTTTTCAGAAAAATACTTATCGATTCCGGCGACGATCCGGACAACCCGCATCTGTCGGATACCGAAAAGCTGCTCGTCGATTTCGGCGGCGCCATCTGCAAAGATCCGCACAAAATACCCGACGAGATATACAATAAGCTTTCCGAGCGTTTTTCAACCGAGGAGATAGTCCTTCTCATCGCTTTTGCCGGCATAATGTACGCTACGAATCTGTTCAATACCGTCGCAAAGGTTCCGCTCGACGAAGTGCTCTACAAATACCGCAAAAAGGGAGATACCCGTAATGTCTGATTTTGAAAACAAGGTTGCATTTATAACCGGCGCCGCACACGGTCAGGGCAGAGCCACCGCTCTCGCTCTCGCCAAAGAGGGTGCCGATATCGTTGCATTTGATGTGGCAAAGAAGATTGAATATCCCGCATACTCGTTCGGCACGAGCGACGAGCTCAAGAGCCTGAAAGAGGAAGTGGAAGCCCTCGGCAGAAGATGCCTTATCGCTGCGGGCGATGTCAGAGATGACAAAGCCGTTACCGACGCTGTCGACAGAGCTATCGCCGAGTTCGGCAAGATAGATATACTTTTCAATAACGCCGGTATCTGCGCCTATGCTACGGTCGATAAGATGACCGACGAAGAGTGGGACGCGATGATAGATATCAACCTCAAAGGTCCGTTTATAGTTACCCGCAGAGTCGTTCCTCACATGATGGAGGCAAAGAGCGGCGTTATCATCAACAACTCGTCCGTTATGGGTCTGCGCGGCGGCAACAGGCTTTCGCACTATACCGCTTCAAAATGGGGACTCACGGGTCTGACAAAAGCGTGGGCTATCGAGCTTGCACCCTATAATATCCGCGTTGTCAGCATCCACCCGACGGGAGTAAACACTCCCATGAACGACGGCCTTGCGGCTCTCGAGCATTCGACTCCGCTTGAAATCGCCGAGCGTTCCGCAGGCAATCTTCTGCCTGTGCCGTGGATCGAGCCCGAGGATGTCGCGAATATGGTTCTCTATATCGCAAGC
The DNA here is from genome assembly GCA_002438685.1 of Ruminococcaceae bacterium UBA6392. Classification (GTDB taxonomy): domain Bacteria; phylum Bacillota; class Clostridia; order Oscillospirales; family Acutalibacteraceae; genus CAG-177. The sequence goes on from DJQG01000071.1 coordinate 38,601, forward strand.
GACAAGGCGCGCTATGTGACCGGCTCTCAGTTTGTGCTCGACGCAGGACTTCTGAGCGTGTGATTTAAAATTCAAAAAGGCTGCATCGTGAAATGCGACCTTTTTCTATGCTTATTATTTTTATTCAAACTCTTTCTTTATTGCCGCGACCGTCGCGTCAACATCGGCTTTGACAACGAGCAGAGATATCTCGGTCTCCGATGTGTTTACCATTCTTATGTCGCACCCCGCGTCCGCGGCGGCTTTGAATACCCGCGCCGCAACGCCCGGCTGTCCCTCCATTTCAGCTCCGCTAACGGATATCTTGCAGTTGCCGGAGCTGACGCTTATTTTTATCTTTTTGTTTTCGGCTCTGAGCTGAGTCGCTATCTCGAGCACGCCGCCGAAATCGTCGTCGCTGACTGTGAATGAAAGCCCCGCATGAGAACTGTTCGGCAGAAACTGCGAAATCATGTCAACATCTATTTCAGCTTCGGCAATCTTTTCGAAGATGCCTGCAATGAAGCTTATGTCGGCGGGGGAGTCGCTGAGCGAAAAAAGAGTCGCGTCCTCGCTCACGCTTATCGATTCGATTATCTTCACTTCTTCGCATCCTTTCCGTCTATCATGTCGCTCATGCCGTAGAACCCCGATTCTTTATTTTGTATGAACTTCGCGGCGTTCACGGCTCCCGCTGCGAATAATTCTTTACTCTGTGCACAGTGGATGAGCTTTATCGTCTCGTTATAGCCCGCAAATATAATCTCGTGCTCGCCGACCGCCGTTCCGCCGCGTATTGAGTGTATGCCTATTTCATCGTGCGGGCGTTTTGTGCGCCGTAGATGGCGGTCATATTCGTAGTACGGCTTGTGCTCGAACTCCGATGATATCGCATCCGCGAGCATCAGAGCCGTTCCGCTCGGCGCGTCTGCTTTTTGCGCGTGGTGAGTCTCAACTATCTCTATGTCATATGTGCCGCCGAGCACTCTCGCCGCGGTTTTCGCGAGCTCGCAGAGCAGATTTATTCCGAGCGACATGTTTGCGCTGAAAAATATCGGTATCTCTTTTGCTGCTTTATAGATAAGCGCGATGTGCGCCTCGCTCAAACCCGTTGTTGCAATGACTGCCGGAGTCCTTGTGCTGACCGCATATTCGAGCAGACCCGGCAGGGCGGCAGGGGACGAAAAGTCGATTATAACATCGACCTTTCCGTTGAAGCTGAAAGGCGAGACGAATGTCGGAAATTTACATTCGTGCCCCTCTCTGTCTATTCCTGCTGCTATTTTAATATCGTCGCGGCTGTCGGCAAAAGCGGTGACCGCTCTGCCCATGCTTCCGCAGCATCCGCTGAGCATAATATTCAGCATTGTTTCGCCTTACGGCACCCATGCGCCGTCCCTTTCGAGCTTATATCATTCCGAGGGCGGAGAGACTCTTTCTGAGCTTCTCCTTCGCCTGCGGCTGGATCTTTGTCAGCGGCAGCCTGCATGAGCCGACCTCCATGCCCATCATGTTCATCGCTTCTTTTATGGGTATGGGGTTCACATCGGAAAACAGGCTGTTACAAAGGTCGAGATATTTTAATTGAAGCTCGGTGCTCGCGGCGGTGTCGCCATCGAGGTATGTCTTGATCATATCGTGTACCGCCCCCGGTGCGATATTTGAGAGCACAGAGATAACGCCCTTTGCGCCGAGCGACATGAACGCCGTTATCTGGTCGTCGTTTCCACTGTATATTGTTAGTTCGTCGCCGCAGAGTTTTACGGTTTGCGCGAGTGCGGAAATATCACCGTTTGCTTCCTTTGCCGCCACTATATTCTTATGCTTCGAAAGTTCATAATAGGTCTCGGGTTTTATATTCAGCCCCGTGCGGCTCGGCACATTGTAGAGAATTATCGGCGTGCTTACCCTGTCCGCAATGAAATTAAAATGCTCTATCAGCCCCGCCTGTGATGTCTTGTTGTAGTACGGCGTGACCATAAGCAGACCGTCGGCTCCGGCTCTTTCCGCGTCGTTTGAAAGCTTTAAAGCATTTTTTGTGTCGTTGCTGCCAGTTCCCGCAATGACGGGAACTCTTCTGGCAGCATATTCAACGCAGCGGCGAACGATTTGCTCGTGCTCTTCGTAGCTCAATGTCGGGCTCTCTCCGGTCGTTGCACACACAACTATGGCATCTGTGGAGTTTTCAATTTGATAGTCTATAAGCTTTTCTAACTTTTCGTAGTTTATACTTCCGTCTTTATGAAACGGCGTGACGAGTGCGACCGCCGCTCCCGTGAAAACAGCTTTCTTCATAAAGCCGGCCTCCTAAAAAACGGAAACCGCCCGGACAGACAGCCGGGCGGCTTTTATGTTATCTGTCCATATATCCCTTTTCGCAAAGCAGCTCCGCCATGAGCACGGCTCCGCCGGCGGCGCCTCTGAGCGTATTGTGTGAAAGGCAGACAAATTTGTAATCATACTGGGTATCTTCGCGCAGACGACCGACCGAAATCGCCATGCCGCCCTCAAGCTCTCTGTTGAGGCGAGTCTGAGGCATATTGTCCTCTTCAAAGTAGTTGAGGAACTGCTTGGGCGCGCTGGGCAGCCCGACCTGCTGAGGATATCCCTTGAAATCCTTCCAGATTTTAAGTATCTGTTCTTTTGTGGGCTTGTTTTCGAATCTTACGAATACCGCCGCCATGTGACCGTCCGATACGGGAACGCGCAGGCACTGTGCAGTGAAGTTCGGGCTCTTTGCGGGGACTATCTCGCCGCCCTCTATCTTGCCCCATATCTTGAGCGGCTCTCTCTCGGATTTCTCTTCCTCGCCGCCGATGTAGGGGATGACGTTGTCTATCATCTCGGGCCATGTCTCGAATGTCTTGCCCGCGCCGGAGATCGCCTGATATGTGCAGACGAGAACATCCTTGACTCCGAACTCGGAAAGCGGGAACAGCGCCGGAACATAGCTCTGAAGCGAGCAGTTCGATTTGACGGAGATGAATCCGCGCTTTGTGCCGAGTCTCTCCCTCTGCGCCTTGATTATGTCGGCGTGATCGGGGTTGAGCTCGGGAATTATCATCGGAACATCGGGAGTGAAGCGGTTTGCGCTGTTGTTTGAAACAACCGGGCATTCGGCTTTTGCATATTTGAGCTCGAGCGCCTTTATCTCATCCTTGTTCATGTTGACCGCGCAGAAGACGAAATCGACCATCGATGCGATTTTTTCAACATCTTTCTCCGCGTCCATGACTATCATGTTCCTGAACTTTTCGGGAATGGGCTTTTTCATGCACCATTTGGTTCCGAGAGCCTCTTCATATGTCTTGCCCGCGGAGCGTGAGCTCGCGGCGAGCGCGCAGACCTCAAACCAGGGGTGATCCTCAAGCAGGGTGGCGAACCTCTGACCGACCATACCTGTTGCGCCTATGATACCTACTTTAAAATGCTTCATGATAAAGTTCCTCCGAAAAACGTTTTTGAGTGAAAAAATTGTTGTATTGACAGAGATTTTGCAATATAATAGTGTGTGACCTTGAAAAGAAGCTCCGTCAGGATATAACATTAAAATAATACCACCAACGGATATTGCAAGTCAAATACTTTTTTTAGTCTCAGGACACGAAAGCTGAGGAAAAATAATGAAAAAAAGCGATTTCTTTTACGACCTGCCGCAGGAACTCATTGCACAGCATCCCGCCGAGCCGCGCGACAGTTCGAGACTCATGGTGCTCGACAAAAAAACGGGCGCCGTCAAGCACGATATTTTTCATAACATCGCGCAGTATATTGAGCCCGGCGACTGCCTTATTCTCAACGACACAAAGGTGCTTCCCGCACGCCTTTACGGCACAAGGGTAGACACAGGTTCTGTGGTCGAGTTCCTTCTTCTCAACAACAAGGGCGACGACATCTGGGAGGTTATCACGGGTCCCGGTAAAAAGGCTCGCAAGGGTCATAGGTTCACCTTCCATGATATGCTCTTCGCCGAGATTGTTGACGTTCTGCCGGACGGCAACCGTCTTGCAAAGTTCACATATGACGGCGTGTTCTTTGAACTGCTCGATAAGATAGGCGAGATGCCTCTGCCGCATTATATAACCGAGAAGCTCGAAAATAATGACAGATATCAGACTGTCTACGCCCGCGAGCGCGGCAGCGCCGCCGCACCGACCGCCGGATTGCATTTCACTCCCGAACTCCTTGATTCCCTGCGCGAAAAAGGCGTCGGCGTCGGATTCGTCACCCTCCATGTTGGTCTCGGAACATTCCGCCCCGTCAAGGCGGAGAATGTTGAGGATCACCATATGCACTCCGAGCATTATATGCTGCCGGAGGCTACGGCGAAACTCATAAACGATACGAAGAAAAACGGTGGACGCGTTTTCGCCGTGGGAACTACCTGCTGCCGCACGCTCGAAAGTGTCGCGACAAAATGCGGCGAGATACGCGCCGACGATGACTGGACGGATATATTTATCTATCCCGGATATCAGTATAAGTGTATCGACGCGCTCATAACCAATTTCCATCTCCCCGAGAGCACTCTTATAATGCTCGTCTCCGCTTTCTGCGGATATGAGAACACCATGAATGCATATAAAATTGCAGTTCGGGAAAAATACAGATTCTTTAGTTTTGGGGATGCGATGCTTATTCTAAGCAGGATGTAGTCGATTAAAAATTTAAGCCGGAAACCCTAATGTATCAAGGGCTTCCGGCGTTTTTTATCTTGTCATGTTTTGTACAAAAAATTGTGCTCAATACCGTTTCTGAAGCGTATCGACATGACACGCCCATTTTTTATAACAACTTTTTGAACCACGGATGACACGAAACCTTTGATGACTCTGCTGTCGATTTTTCGTATCAGTTTTTCGAATTCAATGTAGCGTTTTCCTTGGAGATGGTGTGTCATGATGAAGACTGATGCCTTGGTCATAAACTCATCATCTGTCATTGTGAACTGCTGTGAACTGTTACGCTCGATTTCTTCCAGACGCTTATCGATTCTTTCTATTGAATCTGTGAGCGTCTTTTTCTCAATGATGTAATCCCGCTCAGAGATTGCATCGTCGTTGTACAGATATAGGGACTTGAGGCGCGCTA
>DJQG01000067.1:0-171 GCA_002438685.1 Ruminococcaceae bacterium UBA6392
CTGGGGGTCAAGAGGCCGTGAGTTCAAGTCTCGCCACTCGGACCATGTAAGAAAACCGTTGAAACCGTTGGAATTCCAATGTTTTCAACGGTTTTCGCCATTTTTTGAGCCAATTTAAAATGTTCGTTGAACGCATCAAAGGGCGTATAAACGCCTAAAAACGCTCAAAAA
>DJQG01000067.1:289-1697 GCA_002438685.1 Ruminococcaceae bacterium UBA6392
TACGCTTTTACGGATATCTTTTTATCTCATCCGTCTCGCCCAGAAGGTAGTCTATGCTTGTGCCATAGAATCGGGAAAGTTTTATAAGCACTGCTGTCGGAAGGTCGTTCTCTCCTGTCTCATACTTGGAATACCCCGTCTGGGACATTCCGAGAATTTTTGCAACTTGCGTTTGATTAAGGTCGTGATCCTCTCGAAGATCACGAATTCTCTTATACATTTTATACCTGCACCTCAACTCTGCACTGTGAAAAAAATTATATTCTACCCTGTTTCAGAGTATTGACATTTAACCTGAAATAGGTTAAGATTTTCTTAGCGTTCTAAAAGCGCAAAAACAAGAGCAGAAAGGAGCAGCAGTAATGAAAAAAGTCTTTATTGTTTTCATGTGTCTGATGGTTGCATTTTTCGCATCCTGCACACGCTCGCAGAAGTCGTTCACATGTGACCTCTGCGGAAAAGAATCAACCGGAAAGCGCTATGAAAGCACAGTCATGGACGACAATGTCGTAATATGCGAAAATTGCTATAACGAGATAGCACAGATGTATAACTCGTAAATGTGGGCGGTGGGCAGAATTATGAAAAAGGTAATAGCAATAGTGATAGCTTTAGCTGTCGTATGTACAGGCGCGTATTTCATTTTCTTTCAAAAGAGCGACGAAGAAAAGATTGTGGAATGCCTGGAGAAATTCGAAACCGCATACGCAAGCGGTGATTTAAACGGGTGCATAGAATGTTTCGATGTAAAGAGCAGAAACGCCCTCAAAGGCTTCGGAACACTCGGTTCAATGGTTCAAGGCAGCATCGGTCCGTTCAACTTCAACTTGGGCGGCGACATGTTCAGCAGTTTGTTTTCAATCGGCGTAGCCACAGAGGATGAACAGGTAAAGTTCACCGTCAAAAAAATCGTTTTTACAGATGACACTCACGCCAGAGTGACCGCCGATGTCTGGACAAGCGAAGACTATTTATATGCGGAGAGCACAACAGAGCAAACATTTGATATGGTAAAAGAAAACGGCGACTGGTACTTAGTCGAATTCTAATGAGGAGGTCATACCATGAAATATTGCAGCAAATGCGGCAAAGAAATCGCGGGGACGGAATCATTTTGCCCCGTATGCGGAACAAAAATTCCCGGAGACGGTGCAGAAAATTCCGCACCGTTATTCAGCCAAGCCCCAAAATCCACTTCTTACAGCGGATACACAGGCAAGATCATAAATTCATACAACAATCTCAAAGAAGCGAAGCCGCTGTTTTTAGCCACGGCGGCGGCATTTATTCTCAACATTGCGCTCATGTTCTCGGACATGATAGAAATACGAATTATTTTTTCTTCAAAGAGCGGATCCTTCATCAAGGTGCTCAATGAAATGAAGAAGCTCATTGAAAGCTACGGCGG
>DJQG01000067.1:1713-7501 GCA_002438685.1 Ruminococcaceae bacterium UBA6392
GGGTTCTGCATCGGACACGGGAGACGCACAGTATCTGCTTCCGCTTCTTAACATAGGTGTCATAGTCACGGTTGCCGCAATTGTGTTCACCGTTCTGCCGATCATTTTGGGAAAAGCATATCAGAAGAAATATCTGATACTCAATTACATTGCCTCGACATATAACTTCCTACTGTATTTTGTAATCGTACTTGTATACTCGCAGGCTTCATCCTCGGAGATAGAAATAAAGTTCATGGCTTATGTCTATCTTGCGGAAACGGTATTTGCGTTTGTTATAACCAAGCTGTTTTCATCAAAGCTCAAAAAGACGCAAAAAGCTGCAATTGCAGCAGGAACGGAGAGTACAAAATGACAAAAAGGATTTTTGCTTTAATCTCGGTCTTATTGATTTTGTTTTCTTTTGCCGCCTGCAAGAAAAACAAGACCAAGGATATAGAAGTCATAAAGGGCGGTTCGGTAAGCGAAAGCGGCGAGAGCGGCAAAAGCAGTCAGGGTTCTTCCGGCATTGTGCTCGATCCGTTCAAAGGGCTTGATATAACGATCACAGGTATATCCCCTTTCTGCCAGGTTTCACTCAACACCTCGGAATGCGACCCCGAGGTGCAGGAAAAAGTCAAATTCTCCGCAGACAAGGATCGTTATGCCAACGGAGAAAAGGCCACAATAACAGCTTCGCTGAGCCCCGCCAACGGCGGATATACACTTGCAAGCGAAACAAAGCAGTTCGACATATCGAATATACCGGAATATATAACATCCGTTGAAGGGCTCAACCTTGATTCGCTCAAGAAAGAGCGCGACGATTTTGTAACGGCTCAATGTGCGGAAGCGATAGGCGGCACTCATCTTATGGATGCATACGCTCTGCATGGTTTTACAATCGCCGAAGTAACGGGAAAAACTTTTGTCGGCACATATATGGTTTCTCTCAAAGCCAATAAGCGGAGTCTTTTCCCCGACTCCGCCAAAAACAAGGTATACAACAAAGTCTGCTTCATTTATCGTTTTTCATGCAAAAGTGAGTATGGCACTACTGCAAACATATATACTTGCGTATGTGCAGAGAATGTTGTGAAATATCCTGACGGAACGCTGAAATGGGGAACGAGCAGCGCCGACGCCTTGGACTTCAGTACCGCTTCTTCCTACAACAGCACAGACGAAGTAATTGCATCAAATATCACCAGTTGGAGCGACAGCTACGATATCAAGGAAATCAAAAACTAAGGACATTTCACGGCTTTGAAAAAGATATATGACGGCAACCGCACTTCGCAAGTTGTACAGGCGCTGAAAAATCCATACTTACTGCGCAATGCCGTTCTTGCTGCGGCTCTTGTGACGTTCTATTTGACTGTTGGATGTCCGCTAAAGCAGCTGTTCGGCATCCCCTGCCCGGGATGCGGAATGACGCGCGCAGTATTAGCCATGCTCAGGCTTGATATACGCGCCGCGATTCGGTTTCATCCGATGGTTCTTGCGCTGCCGACCGCAGCCGCCGTATATCTCTTCAGAAAACACATTCCAAAAAAAGTCACGATATTTCTTGCAGTTATGTTTTTTACTGCTTTGTTCGCGGTATATATTTTCAGGCTCATCGGCAAAAGTGAAATTGTTATGTTTGATTTTTGCAACAGCATAATTTATAAGCTGTTCAAAATATTCAAATCTCGAGAAAGAGGATGGTAAAACAATGGCAAAGACAACAATTGTGCCTCTCAAAAGCGGCACAGGCATCGCCGGCGTGACAAACGCGGCGGCAGAAGCGCTCAGAGCGCAGGGATTCGAGTGCACACCTGTCATATTAAACGACACGCTCGCAAACCTGAATGTCAAGATCGACCGTGACGGCATAAAGAACATAATCGGTCTCGGTCTTGAGAGCAAGGTCACGCTCACCCTCATGAACGACTCGCTCAACGTGAGCGTTGAGGACGAGTGGAGCAACAAGATAATCGCTATTGCGCTCGGTTGGTTTGTGTGTCTCGTTCCTTTCATAACGGGTATTGTAGGATGCGTAAATCAGTCCGGTCTCTCAAAGAAGATCTTCGACGCAATTCAGCTGGCTGCCGCTTCTCAGCAGGACAATCCCACTCCCCCGACGGCATAAATCCCAAAGGCAACAAAAAGCAGGATGTTGAAGTCAAATCAACATCCTGCGCTTTTTATTTTGTCTTTACTTCACTCCGTCGAGTTCGAAGGCATAGAGCCAGCCACATTTCATTTCGTCGGGGTTTATCTGCGGGAAGATGAGCTTTGCTTTGCCGTTGTCGTTTTCGACGGCTATGGGCGCGTCATGCGCTAAAAGCTTCGCCTTTATATCCGAGTTGTAATCTACCTTGTCGAGTGTGAGGCTGCCGAACGGATAGGCGTTCGTTATCGCGTATACTTTGTCGCCCTTTTTGGTGTAATATGTACCCTCCTGCGGCGCTTTGGTATAAATGCGCGTGCCGTAGATAGCGTCGCCGTTGACGCTGAGCCACTTGCCCATATCGAGCAGGCGCTCCTGCATGATAACAGGGATAGTGCCGTCCGCGGCGGGGCCGATATTGAGCAGGAAGTTGCCGCCCTTTGAGACGAGCGAGCAGAGCGTTTCTATGAGCTCTTTGCTGCTCAGATATTCGTCAACGCCCTCAATGCGGTTGAGTCCGAACGATGCGCCGATGCCGCGGCACTCCTCGAACGGGCGGTCGAGCTCAACTTCTTCGATGCGTCTGCCGTTGTCGATTATGCCGTATTCGGTGGTGAAATTGCCGCCCAAACGTCCTCTTGTCTCCGTGCCCCAGCGGTCGTTGGGGACTATCGTATCTTTGACGGGCGATTCATTATAGAGCCACTGGAGGAAATCTGTCGAGTGCCAGACGGAGCTCGGGTGATCCCACTCCCCGTCCGTGAAAAGAGTCCACGGCTCATATTTTGTTATAAGCTCCTTGAGCATCGGAATAAGATGCTTTACGGCATACTCCTCGGGGTTCTTAAGATAGAGCGGATGGAACCACTCATAAACCGAATGGTAGACGCCGAACTTGACATCCGTCTTCTCGAGCGCGGCTTTCAGCTCGCTGCAGAAATCCCTGTGGGGTCCGACATCGACGCTGTTCCAGTTCCACGCGTAGTCGCTCTTGAACATGCAGAAGCCGTCATGGTGCTTCGAAACGAGGTTTATATACTTTGCGCCGGACTTTTCAAAGAGCTGCGCCCACTCGTCGGCATCAAAAAGCTCTGCTTTAAATCCGCTGACAAAGTCCTCATACTGCGTTCCGGGGGCATACACCCTGTCGTGGAACTTGCGTGCGGCGCTGTTCTCGTCGCGTATCTGCTGCATATACCACTCGGCATACTGCCCTTTTTCGGTATATGCCGGCACGGAGTAGAGACCCCAGTGGATGAATATGCCGAACTTCGCGTCCGCGAACCAATCCGGCACATGGCGGCTGTTGAGCGATTCCCAGTTGTTTTCGTAATGCATTTTAACTCTCCGTTTTTGTTATATTTCCGAAAAGACATCGCCGACGCCGTTAAATATATATGTGGGTCTGTATGGATAGAGATTGACATCCTCGAGGCTCGTGACTCCGGAGAGGACGAGGACTGTGTCGAGACCTGTCTCAATGCCCGCGATGACATCCGTGTCCATTCTGTCGCCTATCATAGCTGCCTCCGCCGAGTGGACGCCGAGCATTTTGAGTCCCGTGCGCATCATGAGCGGATTGGGTTTGCCGACGAAATACGCTTTCTTGCCCGTCGCCATCTCTATGGGCGATATGAGCGCGCGGCATGCGGGAACGATGCCGTCCTCGACGGGACCCGTGAGATCAGTATTTGTGCCGATGAGCTTCGCGCCGTTTCTGACGAGATTCGAAGCATGGACTACCGTTTCATAGTTATAGCTCGAAGTCTCGCCGACTATGACATAATCCGGGTCGATGCTGTTCATAGTAATGCCCTGGTCATAGAGCGCGTTGACGAGTCCGGGCGCACCGATAACATACGCCGAACAGCCGGGCTTCTGACTGCTGATAAATTTTGCCGTCGCGAGGGCGCTGGTATAAAAATGGCTCTCGTCAACATAAAGTCCCATCCTCTCAAGCTTCTGCTGAAGCTCACGCGGCGAGCGTTCGCTCGAATTTGTCAGGAACAGGAACGACTTGTTTTCTTTATACAGCCACTCCACGAACTCTTTGACATCCGGAAGCAGTCTGTTTCCGTGATATATGACACCGTCCATATCACATATAAATCCTTTTTTTGCTTTTAATGCATCCATATTTTCCCTCCCATAATCGGTTAGAATAAGCTTATCAGTTAACGGGTGCAAAGTCAATAACTTACTTTGCGTTTATATTCACAAGCTCTGCGCGGAGCTTTGAATAGACTATTTTCTGGCTGCTGTAGAGTCCGTAATAGCCGGAGAGCAGATAGCTCACGGCGGCGGCGAGCGCAAACAGCAGCATACCCTGCGCACCGAAGAGTTCGATGCTCAGGAATATCGAAGCGAGCGGACAATTGACAACGCCGCAAAAAAGCGAAACGAGTCCAACCGCCGCGGCAAATCCGGGATCGAGCCCTATGAGTCCGCCGACTACGCAGCCGAAAGTTGCGCCGACGAAGAAAGTCGGAACTATCTCGCCGCCTTTATATCCCGAACCGACGGTGACGGCGGTGAAGATAAATTTGAGCAAAAACGCCTCGGGTTTTGCGTTGCCGCCGATGGCGCGCTCGACTATATCCATGCCCGCACCGTTGTAATCCCCGCTTCGGCAGATAAGAGACAGCGCGACGATTATTAATCCGCCGACGACCGCGCGGACGAAAGTGTTTTTAAAAAGCTTTGCAAAAAGCTTATGCGTGCCGTGCAGACCGAGGCAGAATCCGATGCTCAGCAGAGCGCATATTGCGGCGAGCAGAGCGGTAAGCAGGCAGCTCTTGAGCGAGAATGCAGGGACATTCGAAACGGTAAACGCGACGGGCTCGGTGCCCATAAGGGTCGAGATAAAATATGCAACAAACGCGGACACGACGCACGGGAGCAGACCCGCATAGTAAATGACGCCGACGCTGATAACGCCGAGGGCGAAAACGGCGGCGGTTATCGGCGTTCCGAAGAGAGCGGAGAACACGGCACTCATGCCGCACATTGTCATGATATGCATATCCTTTTCATCGAGGTGGGCTATTTTGCCTATCAGCCCCGCGATGCTGCCGCCGAGCTGAAGAGCCGCGCCCTCTCGTCCGGCGGAGCCGCCGAAGAGGTGCGTTATAACAGTCGAGACAAATATCAGCGGCGCGAGCAGCGCCGGCACACCCTGCGGCGAGCGCACGGCATCGAGTATTTCGTTAGTACCGATATCCTTTTTGCCGGAGAGCTTATACAAACCGGCTATCACAAGTCCGCCGACAGGCAGCAAAAGCACTATCCACGAATGCGCCTTGCGCACGCCGGTAACATATTCGACGCTCAGATGAAATAGCGCGCCGACCACGCCGCCCACAGCTCCGGTGACCGCTGCAAGGGCGAACCATTTCAAAAAAGTCAGCAGATACTTTCCCGCCGACTTACAGCTATTTTTCAGATTTATTTTGACAGACTCCACTTTTACCCCATCCATTAATATATGTTGATTAGATTTTATCACTTTATCACGGCTTTGGCAACGAAAAGAAAAAATTTGAGCTATGATTATGGCTTAATATACATTAATAGTTGAACGGTGTGATATTCGCCCTCTGCCTTCGCGTCCTACAGCAAATATATTTTTATATTCCCCGCGTTTCGGCATTTTCT
>DJQG01000137.1 GCA_002438685.1 Ruminococcaceae bacterium UBA6392
AAAAATACCGCAGAGAGCCTGCGGTACTTTAAATTACTCATCGAACAAATCGAGTATCATCTCTTTCGGGCGCGCTCCGACTGCGCGGTTGACCAGCTCGCCGTCCTCAAACACGAGCAGAGTGGGTATACTCATAACATCGAACTTTGACGCGAGCTCCGGCTCTTCATCGACGTTGACCTTGCCGACTTTTTTGTCGGGATTCTCGGCGGCTATCTCGTCAACTATCGGCGAGACCATGCGGCACGGACCGCACCATGAAGCCCAAAAATCGAGCAGGACGGGTTTATCGCTCTGAAGCACTTCTTTATCAAAATTATCTTTTGTAACAGTTATAACTGACATTTCGTATTCATCCTTTCTCTTCACTTCGTCGGATATCCTCCAGCATTATTAGAATAACAGATTTTCAAAAAATATTCAAGCAAAGTGATGATTCGTTCACACAAGTTTAAAATATTTGCTGTATTATGTAGCCTGTGAGAAGTCGATCAATTGACTTTCGATGTGTATTCTGTTAATATCAGTATATAATAAGATCATCTTACGGGAGGTCATAAAATGAGAAATGTTATAAGGATAAACGACGGCTGGCTCTTCACGCTCGACGGGAAGACCGAGACCGTCAATCTGCCGCACACCTGGAACGCCTTTGACGGTCAGGACGGCACGAACGGATATCTTCGCACAAAGGCGACATATTCCAAAGAGCTGCCGAAATCGGACAAGAAAACTTTCCTCGAATGCAAAGGAGTCAACTCAAAGGCGGAAGTCAGAGTCAACAACGAGCTTGTCGCAGTCCACGAAGGCGGATATTCCGCATTCAGAGTCGATATCTCCGACTATATCAGATACGGCTGCCGCGTTGACATAACTGCCGACAACTCGCCGGATGAGTCCGTCTACCCGACGATGGCGGACTTCACATTCTACGGCGGCGTTTATCGCGACGTCAATCTTATCGAAGTTCCGGACTGCAGGTTCACCATGAATGACTACGGCTCGGACGGAATATACATCACCCCGCGCCGCGTCGGCGAGGACGGCTGGGAGCTGAGCATAAAGGCTCTTATAGACAACGCCGACTGCTCGCACAAGGCTCGCTTCACGCTCATCGACGCAGACGGCAACGAGAAAGCTTCGGCAATAGCGGATCTTCGCCCGATAATCAGCGCGAAGCTGCCCGTTGAAGACCCGGTGCTCTGGAACGGCAGAAAGAATCCGTATCTTTACACCGTCAGATGCGAGATTTTTGACAGCACAACACAAGAAGTCACGGACAACATCGACATCAGAACTGGACTCAGAGAATATCATATCGACAGCCACAAGGGCTTCTTCTTAAACGGCAAGCACATCAAGCTCCAGGGCGTCTCCCGCCACCAGGACAGAGAGAACATGGGCAACGCCATAACCGAGAAGCAGCACGCGGAGGATGTCAAGATAATCCTCGACGTCGGCGCGAACTCGGTGCGCCTCGCCCACTATCAGCAGAACAGCTATTTCTATGATCTCTGCGACGAGAGCGGACTGCTCGTCTGGGCGGAGGTGCCCGTTATCTCCCGTTTCAGCCCCAAGCGCAATGAAAACGCGGAGCAGCAGCTCGTTGAGCTCATCAAGCAGAACTACAACCACCCGTCGATATTCTGCTGGGGCATCGAAAATGAAATCACAATAGCCGGAAGCGCAAGCAAGAAGCTTATAACATTCCTCAAGCATATGCACAAGGTTGCAAGGCACCTTGACCCGACGAGATACACGACCTGCGCCCAGCTGACCATGTGTCCGGTGAACTCGCCGCTCAACCACATCACCGATATTCTCGGCTACAACCACTACTACGGCTGGTACATGGGCTCGTGCGACGAGATAAACAACTGGCTCGACGAGTGGCACAGAGAGAACCCCGAGGGCAAGCTCTGCCTTTCGGAATACGGCGCGGAGGGCATCACGAAATACCACTCCGACTCCCCTGTTCAGGGCGACTACAGCGAGGACTACCAGGCTATCTACCATGAGCACTATATCAAATCGATAAACGAGCGCGACTGGCTCTGGGGCTCATATGTCTGGAATATGTTTGACTTCGGCTCCGCATCGAGAAACGAGGGCGGCGTCAGAGGCAGAAACAACAAGGGTCTTGTGACATTCGACCGCAAGACGAAGAAAGACGCGTTCTGGCTCTACAAAGCATACTGGAGCGACAAGAAGTTCGTTCACATCACCGGCGAAAGATATGTCAACCGACCCGCCGGAAAGAGCACGATAAAAGTCTATTCCAACTGCCCGGAGGTAACGCTCGAAGTAAACGGCAAGACCTACACGAAGAAAGCGGACAGAGTGTTCGTCTTTGACGATGTTGATTTGAAGCTCGGCGAAAATGTCATCAAGGCGCGCGGCGGCAAGGTTCGCCCGTCGCACACGATAACGGTAAACGGCATCGAAAAAGCCACGGACGAATACAAGATGCCCGCAGAATACTCCTCATTCGTGCGCAACTGGTTCGTTGCAGCGGACGGCGGGGGCGACCCGAACAAGCTCTCGGTTGAGGACAGCATGGGCGAAGTGCTCAGCAACGACGAGGTCAACAAGATAATCAAGAACGCCGCCGGAGACTTTGCGGCAAAGGCTGTTTCGAGTCCCCTGCTCAAGCCCATCTACCCGGTGAAGGTCAAGACTATGATCAAGCTTGCCGGAAAGCTCGGCGTTGACGAGAAAATGCTCTCGCTTGCGGGCGGATTCCTGCAGACGATAGACAAAAACTGACAAGACGCAAAAATACCGCTGAAGATAAAACTTCAGCGGTATTTTTATTTTATTCAATTATATTTGTCGGTGTCCTCGTTGAGATCCTCGTCGTCGGGATCGTCGGGGTCAATCGGCTTTGAGGCTTCGTCATCGGAATCATCGGGATTCGGCTTTCCCTTTCCTGAGACGCCGAATGCAGTTCCGCAGCAGAGCCCGATGCTTATGCCGAGGCACATCCACATGGGGATATTATCCGTCGCAACGCCCACCATAAGCCCGATTACAAGACCCAATGCAAGACCTATGCCGACGCTGCCTCCGCTTTTGCCGTCAAATGTTTTCTTGTTTTTGCTCTCTTTCATCAGACGGTCGCCGCCTCTTTTGCCAGAGCTTTTTCGGCTTTTTTCACGGGGAAGATGTTAGTGAAATTGAGCAGGAAGAGCAGGACATATGCCGCCTGCATCGGGATATTCTCAATAATCGCGCTCTTGCCGACAGTCAGCAGGAGAACGAGCATTGTGAGAAGTATCGCGCAGAAAACGATAAGACCGACCATGAAGCGACCCTTGAGCTCTCTCGCTTTATTTATAAGCAGGAGCACCATTGGAGCGGCGCAGCAGAACGCGAACAGGAGCGCGCCCGTCCAATGCGCCATGCAGCGAGGAGAATCAAGATGCATCTCCTCGCCCATCGACGGGCAGTTTATAGTGACATAAATCGCGGCGCTGCCGATCGAGCCGAGAATAACGCCGACGCGGCTGTGATAGCCGAACTTGCGATAGGCATAGAGCGTATTGCTGAACACGGTTGCCGAAGCGATAACACCCCAGCCTCTGAAATGCCACGGGAAATCGAGACCTATCATGCTCGCGGTGATGAACTTCACCTTTTCGATGAAAGGCTGATCGCCAAAGAAGCCGTACCATGTGACATAGACGCAGCCGAAGATAACGCCGAAGAGGCAGAATATTTTCAGCGCCTTGCCGGGCTCCTTGCCGTAGAGCAGAACTCTTATGTAGACGATGAACATTGCAAGGCAGATGCAGGAGACTGCGACCCAGATTGGATAGAGCCACTCGTGACCCATCATACCGCTGATGTTGGCATGGGTGATGCCGTCGACGGTGCGCTCCTCTACCGTTGCGTAGTTGACGAGCACAATCTTGCGCATGAACGCTATCATCCACACCGCATAAGCGGCAATGATGGCGATCCACATCGCGGCATAAGACTTGAAGCTCGCCGGTTTCTTTACTTTTGAAGCTTTGGACATTGCTACTCTCCTTACGATAAAATTTTATCGTTTTAATTATAACCGCTTTGGGGAATGTTTGTCAACAGTTTATTCCCTGTCCATAATATAAGATA
>DJQG01000016.1 GCA_002438685.1 Ruminococcaceae bacterium UBA6392
GCGTCGAGCGCGGTCTCATGGAATTTCAGCGTGTCCGCGCGCTTCGCTTTGCCTTTTTTCGAGCTGACATCGTCGTTCTCGTGCGGGTCGCCGAAGAGCAGGATTTTGAACTCTCCGTCCTCGTTGAATCTGAATTGCTTGTCGTACATCTCAGTGCTCCTTATCTGAAAACGGCTTCTCTTATCGCCTCGCTCACCGTGGGGTGGGGGAACGCCGTGCTTTTAATTTCTTCAACAGTCATTTTATTTGCGAGCATCGCCGCCGCGCCGTATATCAGTTCCGACGCATTGCCACCCGCAATGTGAACTCCGAGCAGCCTGCCGCTTGTGTTTTCTGATATTATCTTGCAGAATCCGTCCTGTCCGCCCTCAGCGAAAAATCTTCCGCTCGAGCGCAGCGACGCTTCGCCGCAAACGGCGTCAACGCCTTTTTCGAGCGCACTTTCGAGCGTCTCTCCGATCGATGCCGCCTCGGAAAAAGTGAACACGACCTGCGGAATCGCAAGATAATCTATCCCGTCAGCCCTGCCGAGAATATTGTTTATCGCCGCTGCCGATTCGCGGTATGCTGCGTGAGCCGACATAGCTTTTCCGTTCGCGTCTCCGGCGGCGTAAACGCCGGGAACGGCAGTTCGCATATGACTGTCTGTGTTGAGATTTTCAAGCCCGATATTTTCGATTCCGAGCCCGTCATAACACGCCGTTCTGCCCGATGCGTTTATTATAATATCTGCTTCGGCTGTCTTTTCTTTTCCGTGCGCGTCGGTGTATTTAATGCTCCCGCCGTCTGCCGAAACGGCTCTGCACGAGGTAAAAATGTTTATCCCGCTCTTTTTTAGACTGCGCCGCAAAAATGCGCTTATGTCTTTGTCCATGGTCGGGACGATTCTCTCCGCCTGCTCGATTACAGACACTCTGCACCCGAGCGCGTTCAGATATTCCGCCGCTTCAAGCCCCGATGCCCCGCCGCCTATAATCGCGGCACTTTTTGGTATTGTGTCAAGATTATATACATCGCTCACATCTGTGATATCCGCGCCGGGAATTTCAAGCTGCTTTGGCTTTGAACCCGTGCAGATGAGCAGATTTTTTGAATATATATCATTTTCGCCTGCGGCGGTTATGAACAGTCCGTCTGCCTTGCCTTTTATATGAGCTTTCGCCTTTATGACTTTCACTCCAGCACATTCGAGCGAATCGGCAATGCCGCGTTTCAGCTGACATATAACATCATTTTTATGCGCGAGCGCAGCGCTGAGGTTGAAATCTGCTTCTTTACAGATAACTCCGAATTTATCGGAAGAGAGTGCCTGCCTGAAAATCTTTGCGCTGTGGAGCATGGCTTTCGACGGTATGCAGCCCTGATTCAGGCACACTCCGCCAAGCTCATTTTTTTCTATGAGCGCCGTTTTCAGTCCGCTCTTTGCGGCTGCTGCCGCCGCACTGTATCCCGCGGGTCCGCCGCCGATAACGGTAAGGTCAAAGATATCCATAGGCGCTCCTTTCGCTTTTTTTCAATTATATCCGAAAATTTCTCTGCGGTCAATCGAACGCCCCGTTTTTTATTGACTTTGAAGGCTGTAAGCATTAAAATTATCGTTGTATAAAAATCTTTTGCTGTGAGGTATTCGATGAAAACACCGGCTTATCACAAATCTCTTGAAACGCTCCATGTCAACTGCCTCGAGCCGCGCACTTATTTCATTCCCTTTGCGGATGAAAAGACCGCCGCTTCGCGCGAGCGCGGTGAGTCCGATTATTTTGTTCCGCTCTGCGGTGAGTGGGATTTCCGCTTCTTCAAAAGCTTTGAAGATGTCCTGCGCGAGCCGCCCGAATATGTCGGCGAGGGCGGGTTCGATAAAATATCCGTCCCGCGCAGCTGGCAGACCTATACCGACCGCGGCTACGATGTTCCGCTTTACAGCAATCTTGAATATCCTTTCCCGACCGACCCGCCGTTTGTCCCGGACGAGAACCCCTGCGGGCTCTATGTCAGAAAATTCACGCTCGATGAAAAGCTCTCTTCGCGCGATCTGTTTTTGAATTTCGAGGGCGTGGATTCCTGCTTCTATGTCTGGCTCAACGGAAAGTTTGTCGGCTTCAGCGAGGTCTCGCACTGTACGAGCGAGTTCGATGTTACGGACTTCGCGGTCGGCGGCGAGAACACCCTCTGCGTGCTGGTTGTCAAATGGTGCCCCGGCACTTATCTTGAGGATCAGGATTGCTTCAGATTCTCGGGAATTTTCCGCGAGGTCTATCTGCTCGCGCGCGGAAAAGAGAGACTTGATGATATCTTTGTCAAAAGCTATGTCTCAGATGATTTCAACTCTGCCGAACTCTGCGTTGAAGCGAAGCTCAGCATACCTTGCGAGGTAAAATATAAACTCGTCGCGCCGAACGGAGTTACTGTGTCCGAAGGCGTCGGCGGCGAAAAGTTCGGCATATCCGTCGATTCTCCCGTTCTTTGGAACGATGAACAGCCTGAGCTTTATGAACTCTGGCTGACCGTCGGCGACGAAGTCGTTCTGCTCGATACTGCGGTGCGCCGCTTCGAGATAAAGAACGGGATCTGCCTCCTGAACGGAAAAGCGGTCAAGGCTCGCGGCATCAATCGCCATGATTCAAATCCCATTACGGGTCACGCTGTCACGCTCGACGATATGCTCGAAGATATTATGCTCATAAAGCGCGCCAACTGCAATATGATCCGCACCTCGCACTATCCCAACGATCCGCGCTTCCCCGCGCTGTGCGACAAATACGGCATAATGCTGACCGACGAAGCCGATATCGAGATCCACGGCATGGGCTACGACTGGGAGGGCGAATGGGACTGGATGCGCTGGTCGCATCTCTCGTCTGCTCCCGAGTGGCGCGAGGCTTATGTCGACAGGGCGAAGAGACTCTTCGAGCGCGACAAGAACCACGGCTGCATCGTGCTCTGGTCGCTCGGCAACGAGTCGGGAGCGGGTGTCAACCATCGCGCGATGGCGCAGTATATCCGCTCGCGCGATGACCGCGCTCTTGTTCACTATGAGAACTCCCACCTCGAGTTCAAGGCTGTCCCCGAGGGCGAGAATTTTGCCGATATCTCGGATGTCGAGAGCCGTATGTACGCCGGCACGGAATATATAGAGAACTATCTCAATAATAAAGAATATACGAAGCCTTTCTATATGTGCGAATATGTCTGTTCGATGAGCACGGGCGATGTCTATCCGTTCTGGGATCTTGTCGAGAAGTACAACAACAATTTCGGCGGCTGCATCTGGGAGTGGTGCGACCATGCGGTCAATGTCCCGGACAAAAACGGCAATGCGCGATATTTTTACGGCGGAGATTTCGGCGATTTCCCGAACAGCTCAATTTGCTGTATCGACGGACTCGTCTATCCCGACCGCACTCCGCGCCCCGGCTATTTTGATATGAAGCGCGTATATCAGCAGTATTCGGCTGCATATAACGGCGACGGCAGCGTGACAGTCACAAGCCGCAGACGCTTCACCCCGCTTGATGACACGGCGATCCACTGGACTCTTTCAGAAAATGGCAAGACCGTTTCAGAGGGCATTACCGCCGCGCTTTCAACACCCGCGCAGGGGAGTACGACTGTAAAGCTTTTTGACCCCGCGGATTTTGAGTCGCTCTCGTCCTGTCTGCTGACTCTGAGCTTTGTTTCAACGAGGGACACACCTTGGGCGGAAAAGGGCTTTGAGACAGGCTTCGAGCAGTTTGTACTCAAGGACTATACGCCCTATGTGCCGAAGGAGGGCAAAGTCGAACTCAGCGAAAATGACCGCTTCGCGGTTATTAAGGCGGGAAATATCGCCTATACTTTTGATAAGCCCTACGGACGTATATCTTCTATAATTTGCGGCGGCAAAGAGCTGCTGAGCGCACCTGTTGAGCCGCAGATCTGGCGCGCGCCCTGCTATAACAGGGGCTCGTCGGAGATGTGGAGGCTCAAGAATTTCAGATATGCCGCTCAGAAAACATATTCCTGCCTCGTCTCTGAGACAGACGGCGGCGTGTGCATCAAGACGAAGATAGCAATCGGCGGACCGTCCTGCCCGCCCGTTATCCACGCCGATGTCGATTACAAATTCACGCCCGACGGCTGCGTGACGCTCTGCTTTGATGGCGATGTTATTGAAAAGTGCCCGATACTGCCGAAAGTCGGCTACAGGCTCTTCATGCCTGCAGAAAATGAAAGCGTCAGCTATTTCGGCTTCGGTCCGAGAGAAGCTTATGTCGACAGATATAAGTCTCAGCGCCTCGGACTCTGGAACACAACGGCGACGGATAATTTTGAGCATTATATCCGCCCGCAGGAGAACAGCGCGCATTACGGCACCCGTTTTGCCGAGGTTTATTCAAACGTGGCGGGACTCAGATTCGAGCCGTTCGGCATGGAGCATTTCAGCTTCAATGCCCAGCATTTCACGGCGCAGATGCTCGAAGATACTAAGCATGATTTTGAGCTTGAGCCACTCAAAGATGCCGTTGTCAGCCTCGATTGGCGCATGACGGGAATCAGCGAGGCGGAGTATCACAACGACCCCGAACGTGCGCTTCGCCGTATCGACAAAAAGAAACTCAATTTCGGCTTTGTTATAAGACCGTTTGAAAAATAAGACTTCACGGGAGAGATACAATGTTTCTGAAAGAACTGCTTGAGGGCACGACCGTTGCGGGCGATTATCCGCAGGCGGATATATGCGATATAGTCTACGACTCGCGCAAGGCAAGACCGGGCACGGCATTTGTCTGCATGAAAGGCGAGACGACCGACGGGCATAAATACGCAAAGAGCGCATATGACCTCGGCTGCCGCGTGTTCGTCGCGGAAGAGGCACTCAGTCTGCCTGAGAATGCAATCGTGCTGATGAGCGAAAATACGCGCCGCGACCTCGCGCAGATGAGCATAAATTTCTTCGGTCATCCTGCGGATGAGCTGAAAATGATAGGCATAACCGGCACAAAGGGTAAGACGAGCATAACTTATATCCTGCGCAGCGCGCTCGAAAACTGTGGCATAAAAACCGGCGTTATCGGCACTATCGGCGCGTTTTACGGCGACAAAAAAATACCGACCGTCAACACGACTCCCGAATCATATGAACTCCAGAAAATACTGCGCGAGATGGCGGACGGCGGCTGTGAGGCTGTCTGCATGGAGGTCTCGTCGATAGGACTCAAGATGAGACGTGTCCACGGCGTCGAGTTTTACGCCGGGATATTCACGAATCTTTCGCCCGACCATATCGGCGGAAACGAGCATAAGACATTTGAAGAATACGCCTATTGGAAAAAGCAGCTCTATGTCCACAGTGGCTTCACTGTCGCCAACCGCGACGATGCGTTCTTTGATGATATTGTCGCCGCATCAAAAGGAGAGGTGATAAGCTACGGGCTCGACGAAAAGTGCGATTACTATGCAGAAAATATAAATCCTCTGCGCCGCCCGGGATTCCTCGGAATAGAGTTCGACTGCAAGAGCAGGTTCGACGCCCCGTGGCACGCGCAGGTCAGTATGCCGGGATTTTTCAGCGTCTACAATGTTCTCGCGTCCGTCGCGCTCCTGCGCAAGATGGGCATACCTGTTGAAAAAATGCGCGAGGCGTTTTCGCATGTGAGCATCGACGGCAGAATGCAGATAGTCCATGTCAGCGACGATTACAGCGTGATTATAGATTACGCGCACAACGGTCTTAGTATGGAGAATGTCATTGAGACCGTCCGCGATTATAAGCCCAACCGCGTTGTCGCACTCTTCGGTTCAACCGGCAACAAAGCAACCATCCGCAGGCAGGAGCTCGGTCTTGTCAGCGCAAAGATGTGCGATTTTATTATAATCACGAGCGACGACCCGGACTTTGAAGATCCGAATGCAATAATAGACGAGATAGCCGGCTGGGTCGAAAAAGGCGGCGGAGCGGGCAAATACGTCAAGATAACCGACCGCGCCGAGGCAATAGAATATGCCCTCGACCATATGCAAAAAGGGGATATCCTCCTCCTGCTCGGCAAAGGGCATGAGCATTTCATGAAAGTGAAAGGCGAAAAAATATATTTCAGCGAGCTCGACTGCATTGCGAATTATATGAAAAAGCACGGGATGAAGTAACTCTTATAAAAAGCGCATATGAAGAAAACACAAAACCCCGGAGGGCATTCCCTCCGGGGTTGCTTGCTTTTTTATCAGCCGATTTCGATTCTTCTCGATGTCGGCACATTTTCTTCTTTCTTGGGCATGGTCAGGGTCAGAACGCCGTCCTTGTATTCGCCGGTGATGTCCTCGGTCTTGACGGACGAGACATCGAAGCTTCTGCTGAACGAGCCGTAAGACCTCTCGCGGCGGACGAAGTTGCCCTTGTCGTCCTTCTTTTCGGTTTCGTTGCTGCGCTCTGCGCTGATGGTCATGTAGCCGTCCTCAATGTCGACGTGAATGTCTTCTTTCTTGAATCCGGGCAGC
>DJQG01000048.1 GCA_002438685.1 Ruminococcaceae bacterium UBA6392
TGCTTCCACGCCCACATTCCGGTGTGCTCCTTGACTTCGACTATCTCGCCGTTCTCCTCTTTCGCGTTTACGAGAGTAACATATCCGTCGTCGGGCTCGGGCTTTTCGTCCATAAAGGTGAAGATTCGCTCGGCGCCCGCGAGGGCATTGACAATCGAGTTGAACTGGTTCGACATCTGGGATATCGGGTTTATGAAGTTGCGCGAGAGCACAAGGAACGAGGCTATCATGCCGAGCGACAGCGTGTTGATGCCCGTAAGTCCGAGATTCTTCGTGCCGGCAATCGCCATATACGAGCCGATAACGGCGAGCAGGATATACAGGAAATATCCGAACGCGTTCGTCATAGGCATCATCGAAGTCGCGTGACCGTTTGCGCTCGCGGCGTTGTGCTCCCATTCGGTGTTGCGCTGCTTCATTTCTTTCTTCGACTGCTCTTCGTGGCAGAAGACTTTTATGACCTTCTGACCGTTTATCATCTCTTCGATATATCCGTCAAGGTCCGCAAGGGATCTCTGCTGGGCTACGAAATACGCGCCGCTCTTGCCGACAACTTTCTTGATTATCTGCATGATAAAGAACAGCGACACGCACACAACGAGCGTCAGACCGACGCTGATATAGAGCATGCAGCAGAACACAGCCGCGACGGTGAACGCCGAAGAAATCAGCTGACCCATCGACTGCGCGAGCATCTGGCGCAGGGTATCGGTATCGTTGGTGTAGAGGCTCATCGTGTCGCCGTGGGTGTGCGAATCGAAATATCTTATCGGCAGACGTTGCATCTTCTCGAACATCTCGTCGCGTATGGTCTTGAGCGTTCCCTGCGCTATAGTGACCATGCGGCGGTTGTAGATAAGCGTCGAGAGCGTGCCGATGAGATAGATAACCGCCATGGTTATCAGCGCGCGTATAAAGCCGGAGAAGTCGGGCGAGGACTGACCGACCATCGGGGTTATATAGTCGTCGATAAGCGTCTGGAGGAACATCGATGACGCCGCACCCGCAACTGCGCTGAGCAGGATGCAAATTGTGACAAGGACTATCGTGCCCTTATAATTCTTGAGATAAGAGAGCAGACGCTTGAGCGTTTTCTTGTCGAGCTTTCTGGGCTGCATTCCGGATCCGCCGGGCATACCCTTGAGGCCGCCGTGCATGGGCATAGGCTTACTCATCGTCGTTTCCTCCCTTCTGCTGGGATCCATAAACTTCGCGATAGATATCGCAGGATTTCAGTAGTTCGTCATGCGTGCCCTGTGCGATTATTCTGCCGTTGTCGAACACGAGTATTTTGTCCGCGTTCTGAACCGAGCTTATGCGCTGGGCAATAATTATTTTAGTCGTGTCGGGCATATACTGCGAAAGTCCCTTTTGAATCAGCGCGTCGGTGTGGGTATCGACGGCACTTGTCGAGTCGTCGAGAATGAGCACCTTGGGATTCTTGAGCAGAGCGCGCGCTATGCACAGCCTCTGCTTCTGACCGCCGGAGACGTTCGTGCCGCCCTGTTCGATATAGGTGTTGTAGCCGTCGGGCATCGCGCTGACGAATTCATCCGCCTGAGCGAGCTCGCAGGCGTGCTTTATTTCATCATCGGTCGCGTCCTCGTTGCCCCAGCGCAGGTTCTCGGATATCGTGCCGGAGAACAGCTCGTTCTTCTGGAGCACCATCGCGACCGAGTTCCTCAGGGTTTCGAGATCGTAGTTTCTGACATCCACGCCGCCGAGCATCACTTCGCCGCTCGTTACATCGTAGAGGCGCGGGATGAGCTGGACGAAAGAGGATTTCGACGAACCCGTGCCGCCGATTATGCCTACAGTCTCGCCGGAGGCTATATGCACATTGACATCGTCGAGCACCTTTGCGTCCGCCTTGGAGGCATAGGCGAAGTTGACATCCTTATAATCTATCTCGCCGTTTTCAACCTCGAGAACGGGGTTCGCGGGGTTCGAGATATCGGTCTTTTCGTTGAGTATCTCAGCTATACGCTGAGCGGAAGAGCTCGCGATTATCATCATGGCAAAGACCATGGAGAGCATCATGAGGCTCATGAGTATCTGCATGGCGTAGGTGAACAGCGCGGTGAGCGAACCTGTGGTCAGACCGAGAGCCGCGTTGTTGCCGCTGGCGATGACCGCCTTTGCGCCGAGCCACGAGATAAGTATCATGCAGGTATACATGCAGACCTGCATGATAGGCGAGTTGAGCGCGATAAGGCGCTCCGCCTTTGCGAAGTCTTTGTATATCTTCTCGGATATCTTCTCGAATTTGCTTATCTCGTGCTCCTCTTGATTGAAGGACTTGACGACTCTTATGCCGCGCACATTCTCCTGAACGACATTGTTGAGCTCATCGTAGGTGTGGAAAACGCGCTTGAACACGGGGTGCACCTTGATGATTATCAGCACGAGCAGCGCCGCAAGGACAGGTATAATCGCAATAAACATAAGCGAAATCTGGCTGTCTATTCTGAACGAGACTATCATGGCAAAAATCAGCATAACGGGTCCGCGTATCGCTATTCTTATGAGCATCTGATAGGCGTTCTGAATATTTGTGACATCCGTTGTCAGTCTTGTAACTATCGATGCGGTCGAGAATTTGTCGATGTTCGAGAATGCGAAGGTCTGGACATTGTCATACATATCGCTGCGCAGATTCGCGCCAAATCCGGCTGACGCGCGCGAGCCGAGGAACGCCGCGAGCATTCCAGTCACCATCTGGAACACCGCAAGGAATAGCAGTGCAAGACCGTATTTCCAGATCATGGATATCACGCCGCCCTCGATGCCGTTGTCGATAAGACCTGACATACAAAGCGGGATAACTATCTCGAACACGACTTCAAACGCAGAGAAAAAGATAGTCACCCATGATACTTTTTTGTATTGGCGCATGCTCTTCAACAAAGTTTTTATCATATTCTCACTCCCTTTTTTCTTTCTTTGCTCCACTTTCCGGTTTGCAGCCGGGGCTGCTGTCGATATCAAGGTTATCGCATATCCTTATGAGATATCCGCGGAGCTGTTCGATTTCTTCTTCGCTGAACGATCTGAGCATCGCACGCTCGCCGTTGTCGATAGAACGGCGTATCTCGAGATTGATATCTTTCGCCTTGTCGGTCAGCCGCACGACCTTGTTTCTCTTGTCCGACGGGTCGGTGCAGGTGCTGAGATATCCGCTCTGCTCCATGCGCGTGACTATGCCGACAATCGTCGGGTGCGAGACATGGGCGTAGTCTTCTATCTCTTTCTGGGTTGTCTGACCTCCGCGCTCGGCGATGAATCTCAAAATACGTGACTGCGCAAAGGTCAGCCCGTGCTTTCCGAGTGCGGTGTCGGCGTTTGATTTCAAGCGGTTGTCTATGCGTTTGAAAAAATATCCGATATACTCCATAGCGATCTCCTTTCCGCAAAGCTGTTTTAAGCAATATTAAGTGTAGCACGCTACACATTATACATATATGGGCGCCGATTGTCAACAATATGTTTGTAAACAATTTGTGACCTCGGCGCTGAAGATTTTTATGTTCTGTTTTCGTTGAGATTAAAGACGGTGCGTATGAGCTCTGACGCCGCGCGGATGCCGTGCTCGTCCGGATTCATGAGCAAGAGTCTTGACGTTCCGCCGATGCAGAAGATTATTTTTTCTTTGCGCTCCGGCTCGTCGTCGTCATGCAGATAGATTCTGAAAAGAGCCTCCTCCGCATCGTTGAGCAGTGAAGCTATATCGTCGCCGTAGAGCGCGCGGATGAGCCGCTCCTCGCGCGATATCGCGCCGACAAGCTCTGAAACAAAGGCGTATGTATCGCTGAACGCCATCCGGGCGCAGTCACAGCGACCGAGGATATCGGCGACGGTCTCGCGGCAGATATGCCGATGCAGGCTCTCCATAGTGTCATAGTGGGAATAGAATGTCGTTTTGTTTATCAGCGCCTCCCGGCACAGGTCGCTGACTTTGACGGGCGACGGGTCGCGCAGGCGCATATCGACATATGTATGCACTATCAGCCGCTCCGTTTTGATATATCTCAGATCATTTTTATTCACCATTTAAACGCCTCTTTTTATATTCAGTCGTTTATCTTACCAATTCGCAAAACAGTTTCTTGATTAGACAACTTTAGTTGTTTATAATGTTAGCATATACTAAAAAATATTACAAGGGGGAGTATGCCGAATGAACAGAAAAGACCGCACCGTCTATATTATGCTCACCGACTATCCGGATAAGGTCTCAAAAACTATAAAGAGAATAGGGCTTTGGGAATACTCCCACATGTCGATAAGCACGGATGAACACTACCCGAAATTTTTCAGCTTCACCGGCAAGCGCGGATTCATGACCGAGGACTTTGACCTCCACCCGACTTACAAAGGCACGGATGTCCCCTGCGCGCTGTTCGCTCTGCCTGTAACGGAAGCGGAGCTTCGCAATGTAGAGCGCATCATAAAGCACATGACCTCGAACGCCGACGAGTATAAATACAGCTACATTGGGTTAGCCCTGCTCTATCTGCGGATAATCCCGAAGCAGCGCGGACGCGACACCTGCGTCGGCTTCGTCTCGCGCACGATAAGGGAGCAGACCTCGCTCTCCGCAGGTCGCAGGAAAAAGTTTTGCAGCCCAAATGACATAAAGGCGTTTTTTATCAATCAGCTTGTCTTTGAGGGACCGCTGAGAGTGCTGCTGCAAAAGGGCAAGGCGTAAATTAAAATATCGTTCCGCCGTCGGTCTGTTCCGTTCGGCGGCTTATTTTCGGCAAAAGCAAAAGACCTCCCGCTCCGGGAGGTCTTTTAATATAATAAGGGTTGTTGAAATCAGTTCTCGCCGTCGCCGTTTATGGTCGATATCTCGGGGGTTATCTCTTCGAGAACATCGAGGACTATCTTCACGGTGTCGAGGGAGGTGAATATCGTCACGCCGTTCTGGACGGCACAGCGGCGGATCTCAACGCCGTCCTCAAAGTGGACGCCGGAGAGAATGGCGCGCGTGTTTATAACATAGCTGACATAGCCCGCGCGGATGGAATCGAGGATCTCGGTGCTGCCCTCGCTGAGCTTGCCGCGCACGCGGGTGCGTATGCCGTGCTTTTTGAGGAATGCCGCGGTTCCGGCAGTCGCCTCGATATTGAAGCCGAGATGATAGAAACGCTTAACGAGCGGCAGAGCCTCTTCTTTGTCCTCATCGGCAAGGGTAACTATGACCGTACCGTATTCTTTCATCCTGACCCCGGACGCCTGGAGAGCCTTGTAGAGCGCACGGTTCAGGCGTTTGTCGTAGCCTATCGCTTCGCCGGTCGATTTCATCTCGGGCGAAAGATACGCGTCCATGCCGGTCAGCTTCTCGAACGAGAACGCCGGGGCTTTGACATACCAGCGCTTGCCGTCGGGCAGGCGCATATCGGTTATGCCCTGGTCGTGCAGGCTCTGACCGAGCATGACCTTTGTCGCGATGCGGACAAGGTTGCAGTCGGTGGACTTCGAAAGGAACGGCACGCTTCGCGAGGCGCGGGGGTTGACCTCGATAACATAGACGCTCTCGTCGCTGTCAACTATAAATTGTATATTGAACAGACCGACTATGCCTATGCCGAGTCCGAGCTTTGTGGTGTATTCGGCTATCGTGTCTCTGACCTTCTGCGAGATTGAGAACGGCGGATACACGCTCGTGCTGTCACCCGAGTGGACGCCGGTGCGCTCGACGAGCTCCATTATGCCGGGGATGAACACCTCGCTGCCGTCGCAGATAGCGTCTATCTCAACTTCCTTGCCCATAAGATATTTATCTATGAGCACGGGCTTATCCTCATCGACCTCAACGGCGTTCTTGAGGTATTTTCTGAGCATCGTTTCGTTTGCGACTATCTCCATCGCTCTGCCGCCGAGCACGAAGCTCGGGCGCACAAGCACGGGATAGCCTATGCGCGCGGCAACTGCCGCACCGGTCTCGATATCCGTAACAGCCTCGCCTTTCGGGTTCGGGATGCCGAGGGATTTTATAACGGCGTCAAACGCGTCTCTGTTCTCGGCGCGCTCAATGGCGTCGCAGTCTGTGCCGATTATCTTCACTCCGCGCTTTGCAAGCGGAGCCGCGAGGTTGACGGCAGTCTGACCGCCGAGGGTGACTATAACGCCCTCCGGCTTTTCGAGATGGACTATATTCATAACATCCTCTGTCGTCAGGGGCTCGAAATAGAGCTTGTCGGCAGTGGTGTAGTCGGTCGAAACGGTCTCGGGGTTGTTGTTTATAACTATCGCCTCATAGCCGAGCTGCTGAATGGCATGGACGGCGTGGACGGTCGAATAGTCGAACTCGACACCCTGTCCGATACGGATAGGACCTGATCCTAAGACTATTATCTTCTTTTTGTCCGACACAACGGACTCGTTCTCGCTCGCGTAGGTCGAGTAGAAATAGGGCACATAGCTGTCAAACTCGCTCGCGCAGGTATCGATCATCTTGTATGTCGGGAAGATGTCCTCTTTGCATCTGCGCTCATATATGCTGTCCTCGCTCTCTTTCCAGAGCTCGGCGATATACGAATCGGAGAAGCCGAGGCGCTTTGCCTCGCGCAGAAGAATGTCGGAGCCGGGATTCGCCTCCATCTCCTTCTCGAAGTCGACTATCTTCTTTATCTTGTCAAGGAAGAACATGTCTATATGCGTTATATCGCAGATAAGCGACGGGTCAACGCCCATCCACATCAGCTGGGATATTGCATAGAGACGGTCGTCCGTGCCCTCTTTGATATATTCGAGCAGCTCGTCAACGCTCATATGCGCCGAGTCGAACTTCTCCATATGCAGGTGGTTCTTGCTCTCTTCGAGCGAGCGTATCGCCTTGAGCAGGCTCTCTTCAAAAGTGCGTCCGACGCTCATGACCTCGCCGGTCGCCTTCATCTGGGTCGAAAGCGTGTTGTGCGCGGCAGGGAACTTGTCGAACGGGAAGCGCGGCATCTTGGTCACGACATAGTCGAGCGAGGGCTCGAAGCAGGCGGGGGTGTTTGCAAGCTGTATCTCATGAAGATCCATGCCGACCGCTATCTTCGCCGAGACGCGCGCTATCGGATATCCGCTCGCCTTTGAAGCGAGGGCGGACGAACGCGAAACTCTGGGGTTGACCTCAATGACATAGTAGCGGAACGAATGGGGATCGAGCGCAAACTGAACGTTGCAGCCGCCCTTTACTCCCAGGGCACGGATAATTTTGAGCGCGGAATCCCTGAGCATCTGATATTCTTTGTTCGTCAGCGTCTGGCTGGGCGCGACGACTATCGAGTCGCCGGTATGAATGCCGACGGGGTCGAGGTTTTCCATATTACAAACGGTGATAGCGGTGTCGTTCGCGTCGCGTATCACTTCGTATTCTATCTCTTTGTAGCCCTTTATGCTCTTTTCAACGAGCACCTGATGCACGGGCGAGAGCGCAAGCGCGTTCTTCATCATGTCGCGCATCTCTTCGGGGTCATAGGCAAATCCGCCGCCCGTTCCGCCGAGCGTGAACGCGGGGCGCAGGATAACGGGATAGCCAATCTTCTCTGCCGCCTCAAGACCCTCTTCGATGTTGTAGGTTATCTGCGAGGGGACTATCGGCTCGCCGATGCTCTCACAGAGCTCTTTGAACAGCTCTCTGTCCTCGGCGCGCTCGATGCTCTCGGCATCCGTGCCGAGCAGCTCTATCTCGCATTCCTTGAGAACGCCTTTTTTTGCAAGCTGCATCGCAAGGTTGAGTCCGGTCTGACCGCCGATGCCGGGGACTATCGCGTCCGGGCGCTCATAGCGGCAGATACGCGCGAGATATTCGAGCGTCAGCGGCTCCATATAGACCTTATCGGCTATGGTAGTGTCGGTCATTATCGTTGCGGGGTTCGAGTTCGCGAGGACGACCTCGTAGCCCTCCTCACGCAGGGCGAGGCACGCCTGAGTTCCCGCATAGTCGAACTCGGCAGCCTGACCGATGACTATAGGACCCGAGCCGATAACGAGCACCTTTTTTATATCAGTTCTCTTAGGCACGCTCCTTCGCCTCCTTCATATAGTCGATAAACTGACCGAACAGATAGCTGCTGTCCTGCGGACCGGGCGCGCTCTCGGGGTGATACTGCACGCTGAAGACAAGATCTTTCCTGCATCTGACTCCCTCGACGGTGTTGTCGAGAAGATTTATGTGCGTCACTTCGAGATCGGTGCCCTCGACCGTTTTCGGGTCAACGGCGTAGCTGTGATTCTGCGAGGTTATCTCTATCTTATTGGTGTCAAGGTTCATGACCGGGTGGTTTCCGCCGCGGTGACCGAACTTGAGCTTATATGTCTTTGCGCCGTAGGCGAGGGATATCATCTGATGTCCGAGGCAGATGCCGAAAATCGGATATTTGCCGCGAAGCGCCCTGACCGTGTTTATGACAGGGGTCACATCCTCGGGGTCGCCGGGGCCGTTCGAGAGAAACACTCCGTCGGGCTTCATGAATTCTATTTCATCCGCCGGCGTGTCATAGGGCACGACAACGACGTTGCAGCCGAACTTGTTGAGGCTGCGCACGATATTGAGCTTCATGCCGCAGTCTATCGCAACGACATTGAACTGCGGGTTCGAGGTGCGCGAATACCAGCGCTTTTTGCAGCTGACGCGGCTGACCGCATCGTGGGCGATGGGGGTATTTTTGATTATCTCCACCGCGACCTCGGCCGGGATATCGGGCGAAGTTATAAGCACACGGCGCGAGCCCAGATCGCGTATGCTGCGGGTGAGCTTTCTCGTGTCAACGCCGGAGATACCGGGGATGCCGTTCTCTTCGAGCAGCTCCGAGAGCGTCTTTGTGTATCTGAAATTCGAGGGCATATCGTTGTAGTCATACACGATAAGACCGCCTATGCTCGGGTTTTTGCACTCGAAATCGTCGTCGGTTATGCCGTAGTTGCCTATGAGCGGATATGTCATAACGACCATCTGATCGGTATACGACGGGTCGGAGACTATCTCCTGATAGCCGACCATCGAGGTGTTGAAAACTATCTCGCACACCCTGTCGGTATAGCTGCCGAAGCCGTATCCGTAGTACTCGCTGCCGTCCTCGAGGACGATCTTGCGGTCTATGAGTCTCATTTAAAAATACACTCCTTGAATTTATCGGATCGAGCTCTGAAGTCTCGCGAGAACATCTCTGTAGCCGCCGAGAACATCGCCGAGGTCGCGGCGGAATCTGTCCTTATCGAGCTTCTTGTCGGTCTCCATATCCCACAGGCGGCAGGAATCGGGGGATATCTCATCGCACAGAACAAGTCCGTCGTCGGTGCGTCCGAACTCGAGCTTGAAATCGACAAGGCGCACGCCGCCCTTTGCGAACAGCTCGGTCATCAGCTCGTTTATGCGCTTGGACATGGCTCTGAGCTCGTCGAGCTCCTCCTGCGTGGCGAGACCGATGGCGGTTATCTGGCTGTCGTTTATCATCGGATCGCCGAGTTCGTCGCTCTTGTAGCTGAACTCAACGACTGTGTTCTTCAGGGGCGAGCCCTCCGGCACGCCGTATTTCTTTGAAAAGCTTCCTGCTGCGATATTTCTGACTATGACCTCGACCATAACGATCTCAGCCTTCTTCGCGAGAACTGTAGTCTCGTCGATGACCTTGAGAAGATGGGTCTTGATTCCGTTCTTCATGAGGTAATCAAAGATGATGTTGGAGATCGCCGCGTTGAGTTTTCCTTTTCCGGGCAGATCCTCTTTCTTGACGCCGTTGCCGGCAGTGGCGGTGTCCTTGTACTTGATGATGCAGGTACCGGGCTCCTCCGAACTGTAAACGACCTTGCTCTTGCCTTCATACAACTTTTCCATACCGCAGTTTCCTTTCGCTTTTCGTATTTTTATTTATTTGCTCCGCTCGGAGAGTTTCCCCTCAAAGCGGTCTTTGGTGATAACATCCGGAATAGGGGTCGGATAGACTCCGTTGAAGCACGCGCTGCAGAAGTTCTTGCTGCCTATAAGATTCTCGAGCTCCGACTCCGGCAGATATCCGAGGGAATCCGCGCCGATTATGTCGGATATCTCCTCCACCGAATGGTGGCAGGCGATAAGATTCTCGCGCGAGTCAACGTCCGTGCCGTAGTAGCACGGATGCATGAACGGCGGCGATGAAATGCGCATATGCACCTCTTTTGCCCCCGCTTCGCGCAGGAGGTTGACTATCTGACGGCTCGTCGTGCCGCGCACTATCGAGTCGTCGATGAGCACTATCCTCTTATCCTTTACGGATTCGCTTATCGCGCTGAGCTTTATTCTGACCTGGTCTATCCTCTTGTCCTGACCGGGCGAGATGAAAGTTCTGCCGATATATTTGTTTTTTATGAAGCCCATTCCGTAAGGTATTCCCGACGCCTCGGCATAGCCCAGAGCGGCGTCGATTCCCGAATCCGGGACGCCCATGACGACATCGGCTTCGACCGGATGGGTCTTTGAAAGTATCGCGCCGGCATTTCTGCGCGCCGCGTGAACCGACACGCCGTCAATGACGGAATCGGGTCTTGCAAAATAGATATACTCAAAAATGCATGAACGTCTCGGCTTTTCACCGCAGTGTTCCCTGTTCGAACGCACGCCGTTTTCGTCAAAGACGAGTATCTCGCCGGGGAGTATATCGCGCTCGAATTTTGCGCCGACGGCGGAGAGCGCGCAGCTCTCTGACGCGACGACATATGTGCCGTCGAGCGTTTTGCCGTAACACAGCGGACGGAAGCCGTAAGGGTCGCGCGCTGCGAGCAGCTTTGCGGCGGACATGAGCACGAGGGAATACGCACCCTCGAGCCTGTTCATCGCGCTGCTCAGCGCGTTTTCTATCGAAGGACAGTTGAGGCGCGCCTGCGTGACGATATAGGCGATTATCTCGGTGTCGCTCGTCGTGTGGAAGATAGCGCCGCCGAGCTCGAGCTCGCTGCGCAATTCATAGGCGTTGCTGAGGTTTCCGTTGTGGGCAAGAGCCATCTTGCCCTTCTGGTGGTTGACCTCGATGGGCTGGCAGTTTGCTCTGCTGTTGCCGCCGGTCGTGCCGTAGCGAACGTGAGCGACAGCCATCCTGCCCTGCGGGAACTTCATCAGATCGTCGCGCGAAAAGACTTCGTTGACAAGTCCGATATCCTTGCGCGAAGCGAACACTCCGTCGTCGTTGACGACTATGCCGCAGCTCTCCTGTCCTCTGTGCTGCAGGGCATAGAGACCGTAATAGGCGAGATCCGCCACGGGACCGGGCTTGGGTGAATAGACTCCGAAAACGCCGCACTCTTCATGCAAGTTTGCCATAGGTATTTATTCTCCGATCTCAGATTTTTCAAGTGCTGCGGCTATAAAGCCTTTGAACAGCGGGTGAGCCTTGTTGGGACGGGATTTGAACTCGGGGTGATACTGCACTCCGACATAGAACGGACGGTCGGAAAGCTCGACCGTTTCAACGAGTCTGCCGTCGGGCGAAAGACCCGAAAGGGTGAGTCCGTTCCGGGTAAGTATATCGCGATAATCGTTGTTGAACTCGTAGCGGTGGCGGTGGCGCTCGGAAATTTCGGACTTTCCGTAGCAACGCTCCATTGTCGTGCCGGGCTTGATAACGCAGGGATATGCGCCCAGGCGCAGCGTGCCGCCCTTGTCGATATTGTCGCTCTGACCGGGCATGAAATCAATGACCTTGTTCTTGCAGAGCTCATCGAACTCGCCCGAATGGGCGTCTT
The DNA here is from genome assembly GCA_002438685.1 of Ruminococcaceae bacterium UBA6392. GTDB lineage: Bacteria > Bacillota > Clostridia > Oscillospirales > Acutalibacteraceae > CAG-177. The sequence goes on from DJQG01000048.1 coordinate 11,710, forward strand.
TTATACCCGCGACGTCGCGCGCGTATTCTATAACCGCTATCTGCATTCCGAGGCAGATTCCGAAATAGGGAACATTGTTCTCTCTGGCGTATTTCGCCGCGAGGATCATGCCCTCGATTCCTCTGCCGCCGAAGCCGCCGGGGACGATTATTCCGTCGAGGTGCGAGAGCTCCTGCTCATAGTTCGCCTCGGTCAGATTCTCGGAATCGATCCAGTCGATGCGGATGTGGGTGTTAAGAGTGTAACCCGCGTGGCGAAGTGCTTCGGCAACGGACAGATACGCATCATGGAGCTGGACATATTTGCCGACAAGACCTATCTTGACTTCCTTCTCGCGGTTCTTGATGCGGTGGACAAGCTCCGTCCACTCGTCGAGATCCGGCTCGGGAGCGTCTATATTAAGCTCGCGGCAGACGACGGACGAGAAGTTCGACTTCTCGAGCATCAGCGGAGCTTCGTAGAGATAAGGCAGGGTGATATTCTCGATAACGCAGTCGGGCTTGACGTTGCAGAAGAGCGATATCTTCTTGAAGATAGACTCCTCAAGCGGCTCGTCGCAGCGCAGGACGATTATGTTCGGGTTAATGCCCATGCCCTGCAGCTCCTTGACCGAGTGCTGGGTGGGCTTGGACTTATGCTCGTCCGATCCACGCAAAAACGGCACCAGAGTGACATGGATAAAGAGGCTGTTCTCACGCCCTACCTCAAGAGATATCTGTCTTACAGCTTCGAGGAAAGGCTGGGATTCAATGTCACCTATAGTGCCGCCGATCTCAGTAATGACCACGTCGGCATCGGTTTTCTTGCCGACACGGTATACGAAATCCTTTATTTCATTTGTTATATGGGGTATGACCTGAACGGTCGAGCCGAGATACTCGCCGCGGCGCTCTTTGTTGAGCACGTTCCAGTATACTTTACCGGTGGTGAGATTCGAGTATTTGTTGAGGTCCTCGTCGATGAAGCGTTCGTAGTGACCGAGGTCGAGGTCGGTCTCCGCGCCGTCTTCCGTGACATAAACTTCGCCGTGCTGATAGGGGCTCATGGTGCCCGGGTCAACGTTGATATAAGGATCGAGCTTCTGCGCCGCTACCTTGAGTCCGCGCGCTTTGAGTATTCGTCCGAGCGACGCCGCAGTTATCCCCTTTCCGAGGCCGGATACGACGCCTCCGGTCACAAAGATGTACTTTGTCATTAATATCCCTCCGTATTTTATCTTTCACATTGTAAACTTAAATG
>DJQG01000096.1 GCA_002438685.1 Ruminococcaceae bacterium UBA6392
ACGCTCTATTTTATTATTCTTTTCGCGATCCCCCCGGCTGAGCTGATACTTCATATTATCCTGCTCGCCCTGCGCTCGAAAAAGGTCGAAAAATAAACAGAATATAACATCGTATTTTCAGGCTGTTCCGCTTCGGGACAGCTTTTTTTGATGCCCAAAAGCCTTGATATATAAGCGTTTTCGGGCTTTTGCATTTTTTGGCATTTATCTGAGCTTTATAAATGCAATACAAATTTAACTTTCTTTAACCAAATTTAACCGCGCCTTATATTGACTTTGTTTATGCACTGTTATAAATTAAATTCATCTCGGCTTATACCCTTTTGTAGCGGAAAATATATTCCGCGCGGGGCGGAGCCAAAATGACGGAACATCACGGAGGAAAAATGGAAAAGAAAAATGCAACGCCGAGCGTCAGACAGCTGTTATGTGCTTCGGCGGAGAAGTACGGAGAAGAGATATTCATAAAATTCATGCGAAACGGCGCGGTCGAAGAGCGCAGCTATGTCCGTGTCAAAACGGACAGCGAAGCGGTCTGCCGCTGGATCAGAAGCATATCGAAAGAGGGTATGCATGTCGCAGTTGTCAGCAAGACGAACTACGAGTACATAACCTGCATCACCGGAATACTCATGAGCGGCAGCGTCGTTGTACCGTTTGCGCCCGATATATCCGCAAAAGAGGCGTCGGAGCTTTTCGACCGCGCGGATATCGACATGGTGCTCTATGACAGCACGTTTTCCGAGAATGTCGGCGAGGTCATGGCGAACTGCCCGAAGATAAAGCACGCAGTCGACCTCTCGGACGAGAACTTTTTCGCCGATATCTATGAAAAATATTCGGCGGCGAGCGAATATGCGCCCCTCTCCGACTACGAAGTCGATCCCGACAAGTGCGCGGTCATAATCTTCACCTCCGGCACGACCGGAGTCAAAAAAGGCGTTATGCTCTCAACCAACGCCCTCGTCGGCAACATCATGTACAAAGAATATATTAATATTTTCAGCGAGCGGACATCGACCCTCTCGGTGCTCCCGATGTACCATATCTACTGTTTCTCGGGCGACTATCTGAAAAACCTGTGCGACGGCGTTCAGGTCTGCCTCAACGGCAATCTCAGCGATATCGTCCAGAATCTTCAGCGCTTTGAGCCCAACGCCATGCGCGTCGTTCCGATGATAGCTCAGCATCTGCTCCAGCGCATAAAGATAACCGCGGCGAAAAATCCGGATATCACTCCCGCCGAGGCGGCAAAAATCGTGCTCGGCAAGAACCTCAATTGGATAGTTTCGGGCGGCGCATATCTCGATCCGCTGCTCGTCGAGGAATATGACAAGCTCGGCATAATGCTCCGTCAGGGCTATGGCATGACCGAGGTCGGCTGCCGCATTTCTGTACCCGACAGAGGCGTTTCAACCGAGTCCGTCGGCAGAGTTATAAATATCTGCGATGTCCGAACTGAAAACGGCGAGATTCAGATAAAGACCCCGACGATCATGCTCGGCTATTATAAAATGCCCGAGGAGACGGCGCAGATGTTCACAGAGGACGGCTGGTTCAAGACGGGCGACATCGGCTATGTCACCGAGGACAGGCAGCTGTTTATCACAGGCAGAGTCAAGAATCTGATAATCCTCTCGAGCGGCGAAAATGTCTCGCCCGAGGCGATAGAGAAGAAGTTTAAAAAATTGAATATAGTTGACGAGGTCGTGGTTTACGGCGAAAACGACCGTATCGTCGCCGAGATATATCCCGATTTCGAGCACGCGAAGCAGGAGGGAATAGAGGATATTCCCGCCGAGATAGAGCGCCGCATGGATGAGATAAATGCGGGCGCAAAGACCTCGCATTTTGTCTCGGAGCTGAGATTTCGCGACGAGCCCTTTGAAAAAACCTCAAGCGGCAAAATAAAGAGAAAAGAAACCGTTGTGGGCTGAGGAGGAGAGAAAAATGAAACCGAAGGCGGGAACAGAGGTATTTGAGCTCATCCCCTCGCAGAAGATGATAAACTTCATGCTCAAATACAGCTTCTTTCATAAGCAGGTCATTCAGATACCCATGTCGATAGTCACGCACACGCCGATAGACTTCAATGTGCTCAAAAAAGCGCTGAATATAGAGATAGAGCGCAACGACTGCATGAGACTGCGCTTTTATAAAGAACACGGGGAGTTCTATCAGTATTTCCTCGACAAATATGTTGTTGACGATGTGCCGGTCGTGACATTTTCGACCGAGGAGGAACAGCAGGCTTATCTCACCGCTGATGCGCGCCGACCCATACGCCATTTGAAGGGCGAGGATTTTCGCATCATATTCTTCCATTCGTTCGACGGCGGCTACGGAATATATATCAACATCACCCATCTGTGCATGGATGCCGCGGCGGTCTTTGTGTTCTTCTCCGATCTGCTCGGGGTCTATGACCACCTGAAAAACGGTAAGCCCATGCCGCGTCCGCTCGGCGAATATAAAAAGACGATAAGAAAAGAGCTCGCAATAGTCGCGGACGAAAAGAAGATGAAGGAGGAAGAGGAGTTCTATACTCAGTTTTTCCTCAAGGACGGCGATCCGCTCTATGCCGGAGTTCACGGTCCCGAGCTGCTCGAAAAAGAGCGCAAGAGAAAGCACGACCCGTCTCTCAGAGCACCGTCCTGCTTCGACCCGATACACGACAAGGCGGAGCTTGCAAGATACGATGTCTCGAAAGAGGACAGTGACAAGATACTCGCGTTCATTCAGTCGAGCGGCGTCAGCCCAGAGTGCCTTGTCCAGCTGGCAATGCGCCTGCATATCTCGAAGATAAACTACAGAACGAACGACTCTTATTTTGTCACCCTCTGCACCCGCCGCAGAACCCTCAGCGAGAAACGCTCGGGCGGCACGCTTGCCGAGCCCCTCCCGTGGAGAATAGTCCTGCCCGAGACCTTGACCTTCAGCGAGGCTCTCGACAAGATGGCGGAGCTTCAGATGACCCTGTTCAGGCATATGGACTACCCCTATCTCGAGTGCCGCGAGCTTGTAAGAAAGCTGTTTGATTACAGCCCGATAGCCGCGTCGTCCTCAATGATGTTCTCGTGGTTCCCGCTCAGCAAAGACACGATGAACGGCTGGGACTATGAGTTCACGGGCTACAGCCTCGGCAGATACATCATGCCGCTCTACAGCTTCGCAATGTACGACGCGCACAGCGGCTGCTTCAAATTTTCGTATATGCACCGCACGAATATGATAACGTCGGAGCATATAAAAGCCCTGCATGAAAAGACCGTTCGAGCCCTGCTTCTCGGCGCGGAGAACCCTGACAGGACGCTCGGCGAGATACTCGATATACTTTAATCTTAAAAAGGAGAGACAGTTATGCTTGAAAAGATTGCCGAAATAATCTGCGAATATGTCTATATCGACCCTGCCGAAATTACCGAGCAGGCGAACCTCAGAACCGATATCGGTCTGAGTTCGCTCGACCTTATGAGCGTCGCGTCGGATATGGAAAACACTTTCGGGGTGAAGATTCCCGAGAGAGCGATACTCACCGCCAAGACAGTCAAGGATCTTATCGCCTGCGTTGGCTGATAAACAATGCGAATATAAAAAGAGAGCTGCAATCCATGGATAAAACCGTGAATTGCAGCTTTGCTGTTTGTTGTTTAACTCAGATCTTCATCGCAACATCATATGCGCGCCACACGACGGAGCGGAGGTTGCCTATTGCAAGGCAGTCGCCGACGAGGTGGACGTTGCCGGACTTCTCGGCAAGCGGAGCGGGGATATAGCCCGCGCAGCTGATGACGGAGTCACAGTCGATGTTGATGTCCTTGCCGTCCTTGCCGGTGCAGACGATGGAGCCGTCCTTGACTTCCTTGAGAGTCGTCTCAAGATAGACGGGAGTCTTGTGCAGGGCGAACCACTCTCTGAGATAAGAAGAGTTTGCAAGGCAGACGCCGGTCTGGCTGATAAGGTCGTCCTTCATCTCGACGATGATCGGATTCTTGCCCTGGAGAGCGAGCTCATAGGCGATTTCGCATCCGGTCAGTCCGCCGCCGATGACAGCGACGGTGTTGCCGACTTCTGCGCCGTTGAGGTAGTCGCAGCCCTCGATCATCTTCTCGTAGCCGGGAACTCTTCTGAGGAGTCTCGGGGTCGAGCCGGTCGCGATGATAACGGGATCGCTGCCGAACGCCGCGATGTCCTTTATCTCGTCGTTGAGTCTGACTTCGATGCCGAGCTTTTTCATCTGGCGTCTGTACCAGTCAAGCAGGTCGCGGAGCTTGCCCTTGTAGGACTCTGCGCTCGCGGGGATGAATGTTCCGCCGAGCACGTCGCTCTTCTCGTGAATTATCGGATTGTGTCCGCGGAGCTTGAGCACGCGGGCAGCCTCCATGCCGCCGATACCGCCGCCGACGATGTGGACGGTCTTGGGCGAGTTGGTCTTCTTTATGTAGTGCTTGTTCCACTGCATCGTCTCGGCGTTGATAGCGCAGCGGGAAAGGTGCAGGCTGTCGGAAAGTTCCTGGTCGTTGGGCACGCCCTTGTAGTGGCACATGTTGAAGCAGCCGTTGTGGCAGAGAATGCAGGGACGGATGTCATCCTCCTCGTCATTCATCATCTTTGTGACCCACTCCTGGTCGGCGAGGAACTGACGCGCGAATCCTGCGCCGTCAAGCTTGCCTTCCTTTATCGCGTCCGCGGCAACTCTCGGATCGAGGCGTCCGGCGCAGATAACGGGAATGTCGCAGAACTGCTTGATGTATTCAACATCCTCGAGGTTGCAGTTCTCGGGCATGTAGATGGGCGGGTGAGCCCAGTACCATGCGTCGTATGTGCCGTTGTCGCAGTTGAGGCAGTCATAACCGGCATCCTGAAGATACTTGACAGCCTTCTCGGACTCTGCCATGTCGCGTCCGACCTCGGTATAAGCCTCGCCCGGGAGAGCGCCCTGGCGGAAGCCCTTGGTCTTGGAAACTATGCTGTAGCGCAGGGAGACCGGGAAGTCGTCGCCGCAGGCTTTCTTGATAGCCTGAACTATCTCGACTGCGAAACGATAGCGGTTCTCAAACGAGCCGCCGTATTCGTCGGTGCGCTTGTTGACATATTTAAGGGTGAACTGGTCGAGCAGATAGCCCTCATGGACTGCGTGAACCTCGATGCCGTCAACGCCCGCGTCCTTGAGCATCTTTGCGCTCTCTGCGAACGCATTGACAAACTCTTTGATCTCAGCCTTGGTCATCTCTCTCGAGGGAACTTTGTCGGACCAGCGGTTGGGCGAGGGGCTCGCGGAAGCCGTGATCTTGTCGAGATCCATGAAGGGCTTGCTGAGAACTCTCAGCGCGGGGTTGGTGTAGAGTTTTTCCATCATCTCACTGATGGTGAAGGAGCGACCAAAGCCTGCGGTCAGCTGAACGAAGAGCTTTGCGCCCGTCTTGTGGAACTCGGGCATCCACTTCTTAAGGTCGTCGTACATTTTCTTGTTCT
>DJQG01000081.1 GCA_002438685.1 Ruminococcaceae bacterium UBA6392
TTCATTTAAGTTTACAATGTGCAAAAAACTTTCAGGAGAGATATCCATGAAACTCAAAAGAATCCTTGCGGCGGTGCTGGCGCTGCTCATGCTTGTTTCATTTGCCGGCTGCAAGAAAAGCAAAAGTAAGAAAAGAGGCAACCTCGTCTCCGGCAAAGTTTCGCAGCAGTATTCCGACGGTGAAAGCGAAACCGATGTTTACGGAAACGAAATAAATTCTAACGCCGAACTGCCGAGCGCCGCGCAGCAGCCGGGCGTTTCCGCCGCAAACGCTCCGGCGGGCAGTGCTTCCGGCAAGGGTGCAAACACATCTTCCGGCAACAAAGCTTCGGCAAATCCGCACTATTATCTCGGGCTTTACCGCAGTGAATGGCAGCACTGGGTCGTTGTCAAAGACGCCACATATGATTCGTCAAGCAAATACATAACCGGAAAAAGCGTCAAATTTGACTCGAACGAGAATATAATAGGCGAAGAATATTACCCGTACGGCACATATCGCGCGGAATATAAATATAACTCCGACGGGACTATCAGCTCGGCGCAGACAATGCACTGCTCACCGGCAAACTATTCTTACAAATACGACTCACAGAAGCGGCTCACAAAAGTTACGGAAAAGTCCGGAAATATTATAACCACTGTCACAGAGTTTACATATGACGACAACGGCAGGCTTGTCTTTGTCCGCGAACGGCTCAGAGACGGAAACCTGGACACCGAATACAAATATGACTCAAAGGGCAACCTGACGGAGTGCATAGACGGCGGAAACAGGTATGTATATAAATACGACTCAAGCAACCGTCTTATACTCAAACAGTGCTACGACACCGAAAACGGCGGCAAGCTCACAACAGAAGCGGAGAGAAAATACGACAAAAACGGATATGTGATCTACTATCGGGATATGTATTATTCCGACGAAGGGCAGGTCACAACCGAAGAATTCATCACCAACGACATAAACGGCAACCCCGATCAGGTGAAATGCTACTCAACGAAGAACGGAAAAAAGACACTTGACTACACCTCGAAAACGGTATATTCCTACAAAGAAAAGGTGACCGCCACCACGCGCTTTACCTACACAAAAAATGAAGATGGCGGCAAGGCGTTACAGATCACCGAATATGAATATCACCGCAAAGAGGCATTTAAGGTTTCGCCGGATATAGTGATGTAAGCGGGCAGGGACGGTTCAGCCGTCCCTGTTTTTTAAAAAAATAGCCTATATTTCAGTTTTTGTGGTATAATGTGTCTGTCACAAAAACGGGAGGCAGGACAATGAAGAAATTTACGGCGGCACTTTTGGCTTTTACGGCGGTTATGGTCATATCATTTGCCGGGTGCGGCGGAAAGACTATGGACACCGACAGCACCCTGCAGGGCGAAAGTATTGCGGACGCACAGATGAATTCGGGCGGTCAGGCGGGCATGGTGATCTCCGCATATTATCTCGGCATCGGGCTCGACAAAGAGAGCCTCTGGAAGATGACCGAAGAGGACAAGCTAAGCGCGGACGGAAGCAAATATATCAAAAACAAAGCCGCCGAATATGACTCCCACGGGAATCCTCTGAGCAGCGATACGGATACTTATAAATACACCTACAACGGCGACGGCACCGTAAAGGAGATAACCCGCTCGGGCAGCCAAGAGTGCGTATATAGCTATAAATACAGCTCGGACAAGAAAATCTCCCAGATATCCACGCTGAAAGCTTCCGGCAAGGAAGAGGATGTGCTGAAGTTCACTTATAACAAGTCGGGAAAGCTTATCTCAGCGCAGAACGGCAGCAAAAAGGCAGTGTTCTCTTATGACGGCAACGGCAGGCTCATTAAAAAAGATGTCACCGATTCCGACGGATATACAGTTTCCGATATTTTTGAATATAACGACCGCGGCGAGCTTATCCGCGCGACAATATCGCAGGACGAGTACGGCATGGCGGAATATACGGAAGAATATCAATATGACGAAAACGGCGCACTTACAAAGAAAGTTTCAAAAAATTTCCGCGGCATGGCGGAGGAATACGAATACAAAAACGACGAGCACGGAAATCCGATTGAAATAAAGTACACCGAAAAAGAGCACGATGAAATTTCTTACTCCTCCGCCGAGATATACTCCTACGAATACGGCGCGAAAAATATAGTTGCCGTGGGAAAAACAGGTCGCGGAGGGGTAAAAAGAACATACGAATATCAAAAAAGCCAAAGCGTAATCACGCCCGAGTCGGATATATTCTGACGGCATCAATTATCATCCCGGTCACGCGCCGGGATTTTTTCACTTTGCGAATCGAAAAATCAAAATCCGCACATTTTTTATAAAAAGTGTGCTATTATATAGACGAGAAAAACTTTCAGGGGAGGTATTCCATGAAACTCAAGAGAATTTTTGCAGCCGTTCTGGCGGCGGCGATGCTGCTGTCCTTTGCTGGATGCGCGAACAAGGACACTCAGGGCGGCTCTTCCGAGCCCGCGGGAGAACAGACGACCGAGGAGCGAACCACCGAGCCTCAGACTAATGAGGACGGCAGTCTTGTCAAGCCGAAAAACGCCGTCTCGGTCTCCGACGATGTGAAAATAAAGACCTACAGCGGCACTTCGCTCATAGAGATCGGCAACCGCGTCATGGAGCCATACGGCAATGCGTATAAAAACATGAAGACTTATGCCGACGCGCTCAACCGCCTCAAGGCGGAGATGCCGAACACAAAAGCTTACTGCCTCATGGCGCCGACCGCCATTGAGTTCTACGCCCCGAGCAAATATAACACCGGCGTGTCGAAGTCGCAGTACGAGGGCATGTGCTACATCTACGAGCAGTTAAAGGACATAACGCCCGTCAACGCCTATGCCGAGATGGCGGCGCACACGGACGAATATCTCTATTTCAGAAGCGACCACCACTGGACCACCCTCGGCGCGTACTATGCCTATCGGACGTTCGCCAAGGTCGCAGGGTTCACGCCCGTTGACAAAAATACTCTCCAGACCGGCAAGCTCTCACCGTTCCTCGGGCTTTTCTACAAAGACACGAAGAGCACCGCGCTCTCGAACAACCCCGACTATGTCGAATATTTCATTCCGCCCGTCAACACAACGGCTATAGCCTCGGATACCGACGCCGCAATGAATAACAGCTACAGCATCAAAGTTATCAACACCGAAACGACTTCGTCGAACAAGTACTTAGCCTTTGTCGGCGGAGACCACGGCGTTGTCAAGATAACGACCGACGCACAGGGAGACAAGAGCATCGTTGTTATCAAAGAGAGCTACGCGAACGCCTTTGTGCCGTGGCTCTGCGCAAACTACAAGACAATATATGTCCTTGACCCGCGCCAGCTGACCGTCAAGCTCGCCGATTTCGTCAAGACGAACTCGATAGACGAGGTTCTGTTCCTCAACTATATGTTCATCCCCAGCAACTCGAAGTTCATGAATGCGCTGGAAAACATGGCGTAAATAAAAACACAAGAAAATCCCGGAAGATTTGACTTCCGGGACTTTCTTGTTTAAGCGAGCTTTCTGCTCTCGTCTTTTTTCAGCGTGCGGTAAGTATAAATTATCACTATCGCCGAGGCGATAAACGCGAGGATATCCGCCGCGGGCATCGAAAACACCACTCCGTCAAGCCCCCACACAAGCGGAAGCACGAGCACCAGTCCGACGCCGAAAACTATCTCTCTTATCATCGACAGCGCGGTCGAGGCGACTGCTTTGCCCATCGCCTGCAGGAAGATAAACGCCGCCTTGTTGACGCAGGCAAGCGGCATCATGCACAGATATATTCTGAAGCATTTCACCGCAAACTCGGTATAATACGCGCTCTCGTTCGCCGCGCCGAAGATTGCTATAAGCCCGGTCGGGAACAGTTCGACTATGAGCGTCGCTATCGCGCCCGCTGCCGCCTCGCATATCAGCAGGCGGGTGAACAGCCCGCGCACGCGTCCGTATTTTTCCGCGCCCATGTTGTAGCCCACAATCGGAATACATCCCGCCGCCATGCCGATACACACGGACATGACTATCTGGAAGAATTTCATCACTATTCCGACGACAGCCATGGGTATCTGCGCATATTCAGCGAGCCCGAAAACGGGGTCGAGCGCGCCGTATTTTCTAATCATGTTATTCGTCGCCGCCATCGCCGCGACGAGGGATATCTGCGCCAAAAAGCTGCAAATGCCCAGCGGAATGAATCTTTTTATCACGCCGCCGCAGAGCCTGAACGACTCCTTTTCGAGCTTCACGGAGCGCATATGGAACAGATAATATACCGCCATCGCCGCCGTGAGCAGCTGGCCGAGCACCGTGGCGACCGCCGCACCCATCATGCCCCATTTGAACACGAAAATAAATATTGGATCGAGAATAATATTGACCACCGCACCCGCGACCGTGGAGACCATTGCAAAGCGCGGACTTCCATCCGAGCGGATAACCGGGTTCATCGCCTGACCGAAAACATAGACGGGTATGCCCAGGGCTATCCAGAAGAAATATTCTTTTGCGAATGAAAATGTTTTCTCGTTGACCGTGCCGCCGAACATGGCGATAAATTCATCCGAAAAAATCAGATATAATATGCACAGCACTATGCCGCCCGCAGCGGAGAGCACGACGGCGTTACCGACTCCCCTGTGCGCGTCCTCGCGCCTGTCTGCGCCGAGGGATATGCTCACGAACGCGCAGCACCCGTCGCCTATCATGACCGCTATCGCGAGGGCTATTACAGTCAGCGGGAACACGACGGTGTTTGCGGCGTTGCCGTCCGAGCCGAGATATGCGGCGTTCGCGATGAATATCTGGTCGACGATGTTATAGAGCGCCGCGACGAGCAGAGAAATGACGCAGGGCACGGAATATTTGCCCATGAGTCTGCCGAGCTTCTCCTGCCCGAGAAAGGTCTGATCGTTGTTTTTCATAGTTATCTCCTTTTCAAAAAGAA
>DJQG01000068.1 GCA_002438685.1 Ruminococcaceae bacterium UBA6392
GACACCGAGGGTGATAAGACCCGCCTGCGAAATTGCGCGGCGATACTCGGGAATTCTCGTTTTCATGACCTCGGGGTCATGAGAATCGTGGAAGAGATAATCGTCGCCCGGATAATCGTCCTCGAGCATATAGCGAATATCTATCGTTCTGAATCCGGGGCAAGCCATCGGGATGTATTTCACGCCGAGAGCGTCGGCAACATACGCGCCGTATGAATTTTCAACGCGCTTGAACTCCGAATCCACATATACAAGGTCGTTGTGACCGCTGGCGACGCTGTCGCCCAGAAGCACATATGTGCCGTAATCGTAATACTTCTTTGCGCCTGCACTCTCGGTGCCGTCCGCGGCGAAGCAGACCACGGTGCCGAAAGCCAGCACACATGTGAGAATCACTGCGACCGCCCTGCTTATAAACCTTTTCATTTTGATCCTCCTATCAAAATAGATAAAGCCGCACAGTCAAGACAACTGTACAGCTTTAAAGTATCACAGATTTTTTTGAAAATCAATGCCTGAGGGCAAAAAAAGTAAATTATCCTAAATTAGTAGGTTTTGTTTAAAAAAGTTCGGTCGCAGTCATATTACAGAGTTTATTTATTGGCTTATTCTGATTATATTTTCCTCCGCTTCAACGCTGATAGGAGTATAAGCTTTTATCTCTTTTGTTTGCAGGTCGGCGGTCATGACCGCCTTATCTGCACCGAGAATCATTTTGCCATTCTTTACAATCATATTGAAAACGAGATAAAATTCATAATCAAATTCTGTCTTTGCATCGATTCCGTTTTCCGATATTTCGAGCAAAATTGATTTGCGCTTTTTGCCGCCGTTTCGTATGCTGACGCTGCCGGAAACGAGTATATATGCCCTCTCTCCGGTCGCATACCGCGCTTTAAAATCCAGATTTTCGGCACTGAATACTTTATGATGCCTGCAGTCGCAATCAAAGGAATAAATCGTTGTGCTCGCCAGACCGAGATGGCTCAATGAATCGACAGCGTAGATTTTGCCGCCTGTCTCAAAAACATCGCAGAAATTGCCGTCTATCTCCCCTCCCGGCGTTTCGAGCACGCCGCCGAACTCGCCGTAGTCGCGGGACACGAAATTGCCGACGGAAGTTTCAAACACGCATTCGTCGCTGTCAACGGGCGCATCCTCATCCGGAACATTTGCCTCTTCAAGGCGGCAGATAATTTCGCCGTCCTTTTCCGCGACCCTTACAAATTCCGGGAAGAAATCATATCCCTCGGCATAGAAATCCGATCTGTATGTTTTGAGGAAATTTTTGGTATAGTATCCGCCGCAGATGCGCGGATCGATCCGGCGCAGTTCATCGAGCTTCTGCCACTGATTTTTAGTATTTTCGTTCATCGTTGACACCTCTGAAAGATATTACTGCTCTACGATATAATAATATCACAATGTGTGTACGATAAAACGGACAGGTAATTAAAATCCGCCGCTTGAAACGGAAAGGCAAACGGCGGATTATCTTCAAATTTTTCTAAGCGACACCACCGTCTCGATATGGTTCGTATGCGGGAACATATCGACGGGTTGGATTTTTTCGACTTTATAGCCGCGCTTTGTCAGAAAGCGCAGGTCGCGCTGCTGGGTCTCGGGGTTGCAGGAGATGTAGACTACCTTTTTCGGCGCGAGGGTCACGAGCGACGACAGGAAGCACTCGTCGCTTCCTGCTCGCGGCGGATCCATGAAAACTATGTCCGCTTTTTCCCCGTCCTGCGCCATGCCGAGCATAAACTCGCCCGCATCGTCGCAGAAGAATCGGACGTTCTTTATCCCGTTGCGTTTGGCGTTAGCTATGGCGTCACGGACGGCGTCGCGGTTGAGTTCAACGCCTATCGCCTCGCCCGCCTGCTTCGACGCGACAAGCCCTATTGTGCCGATGCCGCAATAGGCATCGATGACTTTTTCGCTCCCGGTCATGCCGGCGTATTCCATCGCGGTGTTATAAAGCACCTCGGTCTGCACAGGGTTTATCTGATAAAACGAGCGCGGGGATATTCTGAAAGTCAGCCCGCAGAGCTCGTCCTCGATTTTGCCCGTGCCGTAGAGCACATTCTCGCGCTCGCCGAGCACGAGGCTCGTCTGATACGGGTTAATATTATGGACTATCGTTGTTATATCGGGATGCTCCTTGCGAAGAGCCTTTACGAAGTTGTTCTTTGCGGGGAAAATCGGACCCGATGTGACGAGCACGACCATTATCTGATTTGTCTTAAATCCGCGCTTGACGAGAACATGGCGAAGTGTACCGCCGCCGCTTCGCTCGTCATACGGCTGTATTCTGAAACTTTTCAGCATATTGCGGATCGAGACGATTATCTCATCCGCTTTTCTGTCCTCGGTGAGGCACGAATCGACGCAGACTATGCTGTGCGTGCCGGACTGATAGACGCCGGAAATTATCTTTCCGTTTCTCGCCGCGGCAAACGCCGCCTGCACCTTGTTGCGATAATGATACGGCTCAGCCATGCCGACTATCGGCTCGACATGGGCGAACTCGCCGAGCAATTTTTCCGCTTTGCGCTGTTTGAATTTCAGCTGCTCCGCGTAGCTCAGATTCTGCAGCTGGCATCCGCCGCATTTTTTATATAGAGGACACTTCTTTTCTTCAGTCATGTTTACTTCCGTTTCAGTCGGGATATCTCCGAAAATTCACTTATTTATCCTGCTGAGCTTTGTGCTCGGCTTTTTCTTTGTCTTTCTTTGCAACATCGTTGGTGTTCATGGAATTGCGGAACACGACGAAGCGATCATACAGGAACTCTGTCACGAAATTTGTCACCATGCAGAGAGCCTCAACAAGATAGTTGTTCCACATAAGATCGGTAGTGGCATACTTTGTAAACCAAGTCGAGAGCGGAGTGAACACACAGTAATAAGCCGCGACTTTGAGCATGGCTATCGGGACATTGTTCGCAGATTTGAAGGTGAATTTGCGGTTGAAAGTAAAATTCCAAAGCACGGAGAGAACAAGCGAAATAAGATAGGCTATCCACTCTTTGAAATGACATGCCTCATAAAACAGCGTGTATGTTGCTATCTGAATAATTCCTGCAGAGGCGGAGAACAGCGCAAATTTGACAGTCTGAAGAATGTTTTCCTTTGTGCTGAGCTTCTGATTTTCGGCAGCGCCCTGCGTTTCTTTTTTCTTGTCTGACATAAGTTATTTCCCCTTTTATGTTTTTACAGATTACCGGCATTTCTGAGCATCTCTTCTGCCGATTTGAGCTGAAGTTCGGTGACATCGAGTCCGCCGGTTATCCTTGCTATTTCATATTTTCTGCCCTCGGTATCGAGGCGTTCGACCTTTGTATATGTCTTGCCGTCCGAGACGGATTTGCTGATTCGCATGTGACAGTCCGCCTGCGCCGCTATCTGAGCGGAGTGGGTGACGCATATGACCTGCCTACCGCGCGAAACCTCTTTGAGCTTCATGGCGACCTTCTGCGCCGCTCTGCCGCTGAGTCCCGCGTCTATCTCATCGAATATCATCGTATCGAGTCCGTCTCTGCCTGCGATAACGCTCTTTATCGCGAGCATTATGCGCGACAGCTCACCGCCCGAAGCGATCTTAGCGAGGGGCTTGAGTGTCTCGCCCGCGTTTGCGGAGATGAGAAATTCTATATTATCAGCACCGTTTATTGTAAACGGCGTTTTTTCTCTGTTGACTTTGAAGCTGACCGACGGCATATCGAGGAATTCGAGCTGTTCGGTCACTCCGCACTCAAACTCGCGCGATGCCTTTTCTCTCGCCGCGGTAAGCTTTTCGGCGAGGGCGCGAACCTCGGCTTTGGTCGAGCCGACAAGCGCATCGAGTTCTTTGACCCGCTCATCAGAGAGGGCTATTTTATTGCGCTCTTCGCGCACGGAATCGAGGAAAGAGAGCATTTCATCTTCCGTCGAGCCGTATTTTACCGAGAGGCGGAAAAGCTCATCGAGTCTCGCTTCGATCTCCTCGAGCTCGGACGGGTCATAGAAAAAATCTTCAATAGCCGAGCGGAGTTCTCCCGCGCAGTCCTCAAGCTCATAGCCGACATTGCGAAGAGTCTTTGCGGCGGGCTCAACATCTTTATAGAATCGGGCGGCGTCCTCCGCATTCCCGGCGCAGTCGCCTATCGCGCTTATCACGCCGAAGCTGTCGTCGGCGCCTT
>DJQG01000050.1 GCA_002438685.1 Ruminococcaceae bacterium UBA6392
GCTTGGTTTGGTACGGCCTTTTTTGCACACCGCATTACCTTGAAATTTTTACTTGACTTTTCTTAGCAGGTCTTTGCAAAGAATTTTTCTATCTTCGTCCCTGACTATATAGTATATCACTATTATCAGATTTTTCAACTTCGCGCAAAAAAGAAAAGCAAAAAGACGGCGTTTCAATTGACTTTGATATCCTTAAATGTTATCATTTTAGCGCGAATTTTATTGTGCGGAGGAAGTGCTTTGGGAAAGTTTGAAAAAGTGCTCATAGCGAGCGATTTTGACGGCACGCTCAAGAATGACGACGGAATAATAACCGACGATGTCCGTTCGGCAATAGGTTATTTTATATCCGAGGGCGGATATTTTACGGTCTGCACCGGCAGGACATATCAGGGCTTTCATCTCTATGACCCGTCTTATATCAACGCGCCCGTTCTGCTGACAAACGGCTCTATGGCGTATGACTACGAAAAGAACGAACCCGTGTTTGTAAACGGCATAGATTCAGAACACGGAATCCCGTTCGTCAGGGCTATAATGGAAAAATTTCCGGATGTCTCAATAGAGATGTATCCGTTCGACAGCACCTATGCAATACATCTCGATGACACTTCACACCGTCATTTCACAAGTCAGGGTATACCCTATAAAGTTGTCAGCGATCCGTCAGAGACAGAGTTTCCCTGGGCGAAGGCTATGTTTGACGCAGAGGGAATATCGCAGGAAGTGCAGGCGTTTATGCGCGAGAATTTTGATGATCCCGCATTTTTGCCGACAAACGGCGGATATATAGAAGTCATGAAGAAAGGCTCAGACAAGGGCACAGGTCTGCTTTTCCTCGCCGACGCTCTCGGCGTCCCTCACGACAGGACTTTTGCCGTGGGCGACGGATATAACGACATTGAGATGCTCGTCGCGGCAAAAGCAGGATTCGTCCCTGAAAACGGTTCGCCCGAGGCACTCGAACACGCCGACTATGTTGTGCGCTCGAATAACGACGGCGCTGTGGCAAATGTGATAGAGATACTCGATAATATTCTCTGAAGAGCTGTTTATTTTTGCCAATCACTTGAAGTATCATTAATAAAGTATTATAATAACATTCGACAGAAAAGGTGAATGTGTTGTAAAAAATATCCCCACGGAGGAATCGGATATGGAGATAAAACAGACCAATTTTGCAATAATCGGTCTCGGCGGACGCGGTCAGGGCAACCTCGGCGAGCTTATCAGCATTGACGGCGTAAAGGTTGTTGCCGTCTGCGATAAGTATGAAGACAGAGCGCACCGCGGAGTTGAGATAGTCAAAGAGAAAACGGGCGAGGAGCCCGAGATGTATCTCGACTATAAAGAGCTGCTCAAGCGCGACGATATCAAGGCTGTTATGGTCGCAACTACATGGATAACCCACGCCCGCATAGCGGTCGACTGCATGAGAGCGGGCAAGCATGTTGCCATGGAAGTCGGCGGAGCGTCATCTATCGAGGAATGCTGGCAGCTCGTCAGAGCTTCCGAAGAGACCGGCAAGTTCTGCATGCTTCTTGAAAACTGCTGCTATGACCGCAACGAAATGGCTCTTCTTCGCATGATGCGCGAGGGCATCTTCGGCGAAGTAGTGCATATGCAGGGCGGCTATGAGCATGACCTCAGAGATGAGATTGGTCTCGGACGCGAAAACCGCCACGGCAGAATACATAACTTCAAGAACCGCAACGGTGAGCTTTATCCCACCCATCAGCTCGGCCCCATAGCCAAGGCGCTGCATATCAACCGCGGCAACCGCTTTCTCACTCTTACTTCTATGGCGAGCAAGGCGTGCGGACTCAACACCTGGCTCAAGAACACTCAGGGCGAGGATTATGACCTCGCGGACTACAAATTCAACCAGGGCGATATAGTTACAACTATGATAAAATGCGCCCACGGCGAAACTATAACGCTTGTGCATGACTGCACGCTTCCGCGGCCTTATTCGCGCAACTATAAGATTCACGGCACTCGCGCAGCTTATAATGAGGATGCAAAGGGAATATATATTGACGGTGTGACGAAGCACGAAGAGAGCGACTGGATGCACAGCTGGGAGCCGTTTGAAAAGTATCTTGAAAAATATGAGCATCCTCTTTGGAAGACCTACGCTTCAGAGAGCGAAAAACACGGTCACGGCGGCATGGATTATCTCGTTTTCTCCGCATTTGTCGAGAGCGCGATGTATGACCTCGAGCCTCCGATAGATGTCTATGATGCGGCAACATGGATGGCTATAACCTGCCTTTCGGAGCAGTCGATAGCAATGGGCAGCATGCCCGTGCCCGTGCCCGATTTCACAAACGGCATGTGGATCGACAGAGCCCCGGCAAGGCGCAGCAGATATAACGCAGAGGAAATCTGCGAAGAGTTTTTCAGTGATGAGGAGAAAGGTGAATGAGCTTTTACATCGGTGTTGACGGAGGCGGAACAAAAACGGCATTCTCGCTTTTTGATGAGGACCAAAATGTAGTCAAAACGGTCTACGGACCGGGAAGTAACCACGAGAATCTCGAGGGTGCGTTTGATGAGGCGAGCACGGTTATCTGGAACGGTATAACCGAACTTGTCGGCGAGGCGGGAATATCTCTTGATGATGTTGCTTTTTCGCTGATGGGTCTTGCGGGAATCGATCATCAGTTCCAGCATGATATCATGTGTGAGAAGCTTTCTGAAAAAGGGCTTCGCAACTTCGCTATTTATAACGACGGCTTCATCGTCGTTCAGGCGGGCTCCGAGAGCGGCGCGGCAATCGGCTATAACTGCGGAACGGGTACCTGCTGCAACGCGATTGATTCAAAGGGCAATATGCTTCAGCTCGGCGGACTAAGCGAGTGCACCGGCGATATGGGCAACGGCAACTGGATAGCCCAGACTGCGTTCAGGCTCATATACGATGAAGTCTATCTCGGACTTGAACCCACTCTTATCACGAAGATGTACTACGATGCATTCGGCATCACTTCGCGCGAGGAGTTCATCGGAACGGTCGCAAAGCTTGAGACTGAGGAGGCTCCGCTTTATATCAAAACTCTTATCGGCTCGTTCTTCAGGGCGGCGGCTATGGGCGATGCCCCTGCACTCGCCAAAACAGATGAGATGGCAAAGCGCGGCGCGCAGTTCATCTCGGCGCTCGCAAAGCAGATGGAGTTTGACGGCGATGAGATAGAGGTCGTTCTTTCCGGCTCGATGCACACGAAGCTTCCGAACGATGCTTATATCGAAAAGCTGCACGAGTATGCGCAGCAGATGAGCGGAAGAAAGCTGAAGTTCATAAAGCTCGATAAGGAGCCTGTCACCGGTTGCATAAACTGGATATTCAGGCAGTATAAATAAGGATTTTACATAAAAAGGGAGTATATATATGAAAGAAATTACAGTAGCGGTCATCGGTTCGGGCAGCACATATTGCCCCGAGCTTGTGGACGGATTCATAAAGGCTCAGTCCTCGCTCAAGCTCAAGAAGATATCCTTTATGGATATCGACGAGAGAAAGAGAACAATAGTCGGCAACCTCTGCCTGAGAATGCTCAAGAAGGCGGGTATAGAGTGCGAAACTCTTCTCACCGATAACCTCGACGAGGCTCTTCAGGGCGCAGACTTTGTTGTCACTCAGATAAGAGTCGGCATGCTTCATGCCCGTTATCTTGACGAGACTATTCCGCTCAAATATGACCTCATCGGTCAGGAGACCACCGGAATCGGCGGCTTCTTCAAGGCTCTGCGTACTATTCCGGTCATGCAGCATATCTGCGACCGCATCGAGGCTATCTGCCCCAACGCATGGCTCATCAACTTCACCAATCCCTCCGGTATCATCACCGAGTTCGTGCTCAACCATACCAATGTCAAGTGCATGGGTCTTTGCAATGTCCCGATCAATATGATTGACGATACAAAAGAGGCTATGGGCGATGATTGCGATATTACATATGTCGGTCTTAACCACCTCAGCTGGATAACCTCCGTCAAGAAGGACGGCAAGGAGCTTATCGACGATATGCTCGCTCAGGGCTTCTNNGGCGAATATAAAGGACGACGGCTTCTCGCTCGATTGCCTTAATGCCGTTCGCGGAATTCCTTCGTCGTATCTCCAGTATTATTATTGCAGAGATGCGAAGCTTCAGCATCAGAAAGAGGATGAGAAGTGCCGCGCCCGCGTCTGCATGGAGATTGAGGAAGAACTGCTTGAGATGTATTCGGATGAGACTCTTGTCACAAAGCCCGCTCTTCTCGATCAGCGCGGCGGTCATAAGTATTCTCTCGCCGCAGTTTCTCTTATCGATTCTATCGCTAACGATAAGCGCGATGTCCAGATAGTCAACATCAAGAACAACGGCACTGTTGATTTCATGGACGATGACGATGTTCTTGAGATAGCCGCTGTTATCGGCAAGGACGGTGCAGAGTCTGTCGCTATTGATAAGGTCGACAACAGACATATCATTGGTCTTATGCGTGTCGTAAAGGCATATGAGAAGTACACTGTCGAGGCCGCGACCACAGGTTCTGAGGCAGCCGCTATCAATGCGCTGCTCGTGCATCCGCTCGTTGGCGACTGGGAGAAGGCACACAAGTGCTTCGAAGAAATGAAATGGGCTCACAAGGCTTATCTTCCCGAGTTCTTCCCCAACGATGTCGTCATCAAGTGCTGAAATTAAATGATTTATCCCGCCGCTTAACCCGGCGGGATTTTTTATGTACTCTGTCTTGAATTTTAAGTATATAAATGTCAATTTTGACAGACAAAATGCAAAAAGATTTATTTTCTCCCGATATATTTGAATGCTTTTGAGGTAATATACGAAATGTAACAGTTTTGTTATAAGATGTAACCATTTTTTCACTATATTGTAAACGGGAATTAATTGCATTAATTTTGACATTGTGATAATATGGTAAACAGCAAATTATGGTTTAAAAAGTCGGAGGAAAATATCTTGCGTACTTTAAAATTAAGTCCCAAAAGCAAAAGAAGAGTAAATTTTTCGGTGGCAGTCATCATTGTTATTACAATGTTCGTACTGTTCTTTATTTTCAATACATTCAGCGGATATGCGGCAGACGATTATCTCTATTTTTTCAAATATGCCGGTCATAATCTTAAAGGCACTCCGCAAAGACTCACGGGAATAACCGATATAATTGCCGGAATGAAAGTACACTATAAAATTTGCAACGGGCGGATTCCGGCGCATTTTATGCTGCAGCTTTTTGCTCTCGGCGGCAAAACTGTTTTCAATGTTTTTAATTCTTTTGTGTTTGTTCTTCTTGGTCTGCTTGTATATTTTCATGCAAATATAAAGGGTAAGCTGAATATACCGCTTCTTATTTTTGTATATGCTTTCGAGTGGTTCGGAACATATCTGCCTGCTACTGTTTATCTGTGGTTCGGCGGATCATTCAATTATCTTTGGACGACTACTTTTGCTCTGGCGTTTCTGCTGATTTACAGAATATATGCAACAAGTGGCGCGCATCCCGGTCCGAAGACGGAGACCTCGCTTTGCGTGATTACGTTGATAGGCGGTTTGCTTGCAGGTTGGAGCAATGAGAATGTCGGCTGCGCGGTTGTCGCGGCTGTTGTGCTCTTCATGCTTTATTATAAGCGCAGAAAGCTTGGAATCCTGCCGCACCATGTCTGCGGGCTTGTTGGAAGCATAGTCGGCTATCTTATACTTGTGCTCGCTCCCGGCAACATAGTGCGTCTGGGAAATACAAAATATGAACGTATATTTTATAAGCATATTTCATGGTCGCTTTCGCAGCTTGCCGTCAATATGTTCCGTGTAATAGGTATACTTGTTGCTGCGGCAGTTGTGGTATATATATTCAGCCGTGTTAAAAAAGTGAAAATAAACTGGCTTCTGCCCGGCGTTTATTTTGTTTCAGGTCTTATATCGGCATGCGTACTGCTGCTGTCTCCCGAAGAGCCTGCCAGAGCCTTTTTCGGAGCGAATATGCTTTTGGCGTGTTCGGCGTTCATGCTCGTCTCTCAGGTTCTCAGAAAGAAGAAGTCGGGCTCAACAAATGCAATGCGCCGCACTGCGGCAATTCTTGCCGTGTTTGTTACCGTATTCTTTGCCGTTGCGTATACTTCGGAATATTATTCTCTTAAATACGACGGACTCAATTATCAGGAGGTCGAACAGGAGATATACGAGCAGAAAGAGGCGGGTCGGAAGAATATTGTTATCAAGCAGTGCAAGCCCAGAAAAAGTTTGTGGTCGCTTCAGAGATACGAACTCAGCATAACGGGCGGAAGAGAAAAGAACGTATGGTTAAATGCGTGGGTCGCGGCTTATTACGGCGTTGACAGCATCACCGTTGAGACAAGACCGCATTGGAACGCTTCTGCAAACAAAATGGAATATTATTGATAATTTCGGCGGCTAATTCAATTTATAGAAATTCGGAAAGCGAGAGCTATGAAAACACAAACTGAAAAAATATCAAAGAGAATATTTCATATAATCGGCGCGGTGCTTCTTGCGATTGCTGCGGCGGCAATAGCGGCAGTGCTTGTGCTTTTTTTGACGTACCGTACTCAGTTGAGCAAGTTCGACAACAGCAAGGGTGTTGAAAACAGCATATATTCCGAACAGTTCAAGGGCAAAAAAGTAATGGTTCTTGTCCCTCACGAGGATGACGATTTGCTTATAGCCGGTCAGGTGCTGCCCGAAATGTATAAGAACGGCGCCGATACCCGTGTTGTATTTGTCACGAACGGAGACAAATTTTTTACCGCCCGTCAGCGCCAGGATGAGGCGCGTGATTCATTAAAAACGCTCGGTATACCAAAAGATAAAATTATTTTTCTCGGATATCCGGATGGCGGAACTGTTTTTATAAATAAGAGCGGAAAACCGGAAAAATCATTCAGCAGCGGATTGGATCACACTAATTCCGGAAAACATTTTGTTGATTATCATTTCACCAAATACGGCACTCATGCCCAATATACGCGTCAGAATGTGCTCAGCGATATAAAGGATGTTATTCTTGATTATTGCCCCGATTATATAATTGCAATCGATTTTGATGACCATAGGGATCATAGAGGCGTCAGTATGTGCTTCGAGGAGGTCATGGGCAACATCCTGCGCGAGAAACAGGATTATAAGCCGGTGGTTCTCAAGTGCTTCGGATATTCGTCCGCGTGGAGGGCAAACCCGGACTTCTATCAGCTCAACATCAAGAGCGTCCATAAACCTGTAAAGGACAGACTCAACGACCCGACATATGAGACCGATGTTCCGCAGTATAACTGGAGCGACAGAATCAGATTGCCTGTTTATTCCGGCGCAGTCAGCCACTCCATTCTGAAATGCCCTGATTATAAAGCACTAAGCAAGCATCTTACGCAGTTTGCTTATACCCTTGCCGACAGAATAATAAACGGCGATATGGTGTATTGGAATCGGCGTACAGACAGTCTGACATACGATGCGGATATCACGGTGTCGTCCGGCAACGCAAAACTCCTCAATGATTTTAAGCTTGTTTCAACCGACAGGACGCTGCCCAAAAAGACAAAATTCAACGGATGTGTTTCGTCTTTTAAAAAGGATGATACCGAAAAGACTGTAACGGTCAAATTCAGAAGCCCGAAAAAGATTTCATGTATATCACTCTATGACGACTATAATCTCGATAAAAATATACTCGGCGGAATAATAACATTCAGCGACGGCAGCAGCGTAGAGGTTCCGAGCCTTAACGCAAACGGAAGCGAGACCCGCGTTGAATTTACGCCAAAAGAGGGGATAACATCGTTCACTTTCAAAGTGACATCATTTGAGGGTGATACCGCCGGACTGTGCGAGATAGAGGCGTTTGAAAAGACTGATTATGATCTCGGCTTCTCGTTTGTAAAAATTAAAAATGCCGATACCGATGATTATATGTATAACTATTTCGTCGAGTCGGATACATCAGAACTTATTCTCGGAACATCCTCGTCCGATTCGCGGATGAGCTGTACATTAAAAATAGTAAACGGAAGCGGCGTTAAGCTTAACGGAAACAAGCTTGAGTTTGACAGCGGGTTTAAAAAATGTACAGTCAGAGCCGAAGTTGACGGGCATCCTGAGATATATGATCAGATAACGGTAACAAGGCTGTCGGAAAAGGAACTGCAGAACTATTATAAATTCCAGCAGACCGATAAAAAACTTTTCAAAGCTAACAGTGAATGGCTGAAGCTTGAAAACATAATTAAAAACGGTAAGTTCGACAGCTATTTTATCGATCTGATAAAGGAACTTGAAAAAAGATATCGAAAAGGAAATATATAATTGATGTTGTTTTCTGACGAAAAGTATGTTATAATTCATCAGGTTAAGATATAATTTGTAGACACCGAAAGAGAGGAAAAAGATGAAACTGTCTTTGGTAATTCCTTGCTACAACGAGCAGGACAATGTTGAATTATTTTACAACACCGCAACCGAAGTTTTCAAAGACAAGGGCTTTGACTATGAGCTTATATTTGTCAATGACGGCAGCCGTGATCAGACAATGGACAAGCTCCGTCACATCTATGAGATAGCCGATGAAAATGTGAAAGTTGTCGGATTTTCGCGCAACTTCGGCAAAGAGTCGGCTATATATGCCGGACTCAAAGAGAGCAGGGGAGAGATGGTCTGCCTTATCGATGCTGATATGCAGCAGCGTCCCGAGCTGGTACTCGATATGATGGCGATTCTCGACAAGGATCCCAACTACGATGCCGTGGCATGTTATCAGGAGGACAGACGCGAATCAAAAGTTCTCTCGGCGTTCAAAGATTGTTTTTATAAGATAATCAATAAAACTTCGGAGATTGAGTTCAAAAGCGGCGCGAGCGATTTCAGACTCCTCAGACGCCGTGTGGTCGATGCCGTGCTCAGCATGAGTGAATATCACCGCTTCTCCAAGGGCATTTTCTCGTGGGTCGGATTCAACACATATTATATGCCCTATATCGTCGAAGACCGAGCAAACGGTACTTCGAAGTGGAATTTTGCGAAGCTCTTCAAATATGCAATGGACGGCATTATTGCTTTTACTACTACGCCGCTTAAAATTGCGACTTATATCGGTTTGACATCTTCTGCCGCGTCTATTATCTATATGATAGTAGTTATAATCCAGAAGCTGGCGTTTGGAATCAAGGTTCCCGGTTACGCCACAACCGTTGTGCTTATACTTCTGCTCGGTGGTCTCCAGCTTTTCTGCACCGGCATGGTCGGCGAGTATCTTGCCAGAACATATATCGAGACAAAACACAGACCGATATATATTGCAAGAGAGGTTCTCGATTACGAGGACAAATAAATCAAAAAACAGGACTGCGGCAGATATTTACCGCAGTCCGATTTTTTACAATGTGTATTGCACGAGTTTTTTTTGAAAAAACTATTGACAAATCCGCTTCTTTTGATATAATAGATAGCGTTCCAAACGAACTGAATATTTGGGGGTATAGCTCAGCTGG
>DJQG01000044.1:0-2751 GCA_002438685.1 Ruminococcaceae bacterium UBA6392
TTTTAATAGTTAGTCTTTCTTTCTTGCCGCGTCGCGGCATAGTTTACTTTTGAGCTGCTTTCTTCACCTTTTCCCAATATTCCCCGGCGGTGCGTTCGGTGCGATTGTCGCCGAACTCATAGTATACCGCGTCCTTTATCGCGTCCGGCAGATATTGCTGCGGCACCCAGTGGTTGCGGTATGTGTGCGGATAGATATAGAACTGTCCCTTGTTCGGGTTATCCTCACCGTCGCAGTGGACATTCTGTAATTGCCTCGGAACGGGTCCCGTGCGGCCTTTCTGCACATCGGCCATCGCGGCGTTTATCCCGTTGTAGGCGGAGTTCGACTTCGGGCTCGTTGCCACAAGCACAACCGCATCCGCAAGCGGTATCCGCGCCTCCGGCAGTCCGAGCATATTCGCCGCGTCGACGGCGGCTTTTACTATAGGTATTATCTGAGGATACGCAAGCCCCACATCCTCGCACGCGCAAACCATCAGCCTGCGGCACGCGCTGACAAGGTCGCCCGCTTCGAGCAGCCGCGCCAGATAGTGGAGCGCAGCGTTCGGGTCGGAGCCGCGCATCGACTTCTGATATGCGGAGATTATGTCGTAGTGCTCGTCGCCCTCGCGGTCGTATCGCATCGCGCTGTGCTGGGTCAGCTCCTGCGCGCGCTGAAGAGTTATCTTGCAAACTCCGCTTTCGTCGGCAGGGGAGGAGAGCACGCACAGCTCAACGGAGTTTATCGCCTTTCGCACATCGCCGCCGCAGGCGTTGGCAATGTGCTCGACCACTCCGTCCTCTATATCATATGTCTCGTGCCGCTCGGTGCCTATATAATCAAATGCACGCTTGACGGCGGGAATGACATCAGGAGCCGAGACAAATTTGAATTCAAACACAGTCGAGCGGCTGAGAATCGCGTTGTATATATAAAAATACGGGTTCTCGGTCGTCGACGCTATAAGCGTTATGTCGCCGTTTTCTATGTATTCGAGCAGCGTCTGCTGCTGNNNTTTTTATTAAAATACTGGATCTCGTCGAGATAGAGCAGAATGCCGTTGGGCGCGACGAATGTGTTGAGCTTCGCGACAACATCTTTTATATCTGCCGTCGAAGCGGTCGTGCCGTTTAGCTTGACGAGATGTCGATCGGTCGTCTTTGCGATGATGCTCGCGAGAGTCGTTTTGCCGACTCCGGACGGACCGTAAAAGACCATGTTCGGCAGCTCGCCCGAAAGTATGATATTTCTCAGCGGCTTGCCCTCGCCGAGCAGATGCCTCTGACCGACGATATCGTCGATAGTCTGTGGGCGCATTCTCTGCGCCAGCGGTGCTGACATGATCTTCCTCCTCTCCGCTTGCTACAGTACCATATTATATTAAATTTTAACGATTTAGTCAACATGATTTAAAAAGTGTGCGGATTTGATGAACGGCTTGTGAAAAAGGAATAAACAAATATATAATCTTTAGAGAAAATATTGACAGCGCAAAAAAATCTGTTATTATGAACTTGAAAGGAGAATCGGTATGAAAAAGAAACGCACGAAAAAAGAGATAACCAACCGTGAGATGTGGCTGGGTATACTGATAGCGGTTTTTGGCGCGGTCGTTGACTTCTGCTTTTTCGGCTTCAGCTATTCCGCCGACCCGCAGGGCGAGCATGGAGAGATAACCACAGCATCTATAGTACTCTCTGTTGTATGGATCGCACTTTCGCTTGCGGGCGCGTTCTTGATGAGCTATTTCTTAAACGACAGAAGCTTCCTCTTCGGCTTCTCCGGCTATCTGATACTCTCGCTCGTTGTCGTCTATCCGCTGCTCTACGGCTACTGCGCGTCGCTCTATCCCGCGTATGGGCTGATTGCCGAAAAGTTATTCCACAGCAAGACCATGCTCGAAAATATGCCCGATTCGTCCCTGATATTCGAGCCGCTGAGACTGGTGCTTGTCTATATTTTGTATTTCCTCGGTCGGCGTCTTGCCAAAAAGCGCGCCGCCTGAACATAAAAAATACCGGCAGTTCTGCATGAAAACAGGACTGCCGGATTTTTTGTTTTATCTTTAATTATTTGCCGAACAGCAGGAGCAGGAAACCGGCGGCAACAGCCGAGCCGATAACGCCCGCGACGTTCGGACCCATTGCGTGCATGAGCAGGAAGTTCGTCGGGTTGGCCTTGCGTCCCTCGACCTGCGAAACGCGCGCCGCCATGGGAACGGCGGAGACGCCTGCGGAGCCGATGAGGGGATTGACCTTGCCCTTTGTGACGAGGTACATGAGCTTACCGAGAAGCACGCCGCCTGCGGTCGAGAAGCAGAATGCAGTCAGACCGAGGATGATAATGAATATGGTCTGCTTCGACAGGAAGGTCTGACCGTTCGCCGTTGCGCCGACGGTAACGCCGAGCAGGATGGTGACGATGTTGGTCAGGGCGTTCTGTGCGGTGTCGCTGAGTCTTTCAACAACGCCACTCTCTCTGAACAGGTTGCCGAGCATGAACATTCCGATAAGCGGGGCGACGGAGGGAAGCATGAAAGCGCAGATGACAAGCACGACGACGGGGAAGATTATCTTCTCTGTCTTGCTGACGGTTCTGAGCTGCTTCATCTCGACCGCGCGCTCTTTCTTCGTGGTGAGCAGCTTCATGATCGGGGGCTGAATTATAGGGATAAGAGCCATATACGAATATGCCGCAACGGCTATGGGAGCGAGCAGGTGAGCTGCAAGCTTTGATGCAAGGAATATGGCGGTCGGGCCGTCCGCGCCG
>DJQG01000044.1:2865-3578 GCA_002438685.1 Ruminococcaceae bacterium UBA6392
CGAGCTGAGCGGCAGCGCCGAGCAGCAGGCTCATCGGGTTTGCGAGCAGGGGACCGAAGTCCGTCATCGCGCCGACGCCCATGAAGATAAGGCACGGGAAAATACTGCTCTTGACGCCTGCGTAGATAAGGCGCAGGATTCCGATGTCATACCAGTGCGCGCCCTCCCGTATCGTCGTACTCAGCGGGTCGATGATACCGGTCGGGTCATCCATAAGACCTGCGCCGGGCAGGTTCGCGAGCAGGATGCCGAACGCGATGGGAAGAAGCAGCAGCGGTTCGAATTTTTTAGCGATGGCCAGATAGAGCAGGACGAACGATATGAGGATCATTACGCCCTCTCTCCAGGTGAGCACGGCGAGACCCGAGCTCTCCCAGAAGCCTTTCAAGATTCCGAGTATGTCCATTTGCTATCCCCCTTAGCCGACTACGGCGAGCAGTGCGTCCGTAGCGACGGTCGAGCCCTTCTGGACAGCGAGCTGCTTTACAGTGCCGTCGCAGGGAGCGACTATTTCGTTTTCCATCTTCATAGCCTCAAGGATGAGGAGCACATCGCCCGCCTTGACGGCAGAGCCGACCGAGACATTGACGCTCAGTATCGTGCCGGGCATGGGCGAGAGGACTTTCTGACCGTCTGCGGCGGCTGCGGGAGCGGCAGCAGGAGCGGGAGCTGCTGCGGGGGCAGCGGGTGCGGCTGCGGCAACGGGAGCTGCG
>DJQG01000044.1:3602-4420 GCA_002438685.1 Ruminococcaceae bacterium UBA6392
GAGCGGCGTCGGTAACAGCGGTGATAACGGCGTCGGTCTCCTCGACCTCAACCTCGTAGTTTTTGCCGTTTAATGTAACAACATATTTCATGATGATCGTTCCTTTCAGGTGTTGGCGGCGAGCCGCATCAGTCTTTCTTCTTTATGGATTTGAACAGCAGCCTGTTGAGCGGGATGCCGCTCTCGTCGCTGACTATAGCCATGATGACCGCGGCGGTCGGCTCGTCAACGCCGTCAAGTTCGAGCGTGCCCTGCGACTGAGTGCCGGGCAGAGGAGTTCCGGCAGCAGCACTCTGCTGCACGGGTGCGGGTTCATCGGAGGAAGCGGCATTCTTCTTGCCCTTCTTGCCTGCAAGATTCTCGCCGAGTCTGACGACGCGGGAGATTATCATTATCAGCACGGCAAGGATAATGAGCAGCAGGAATACCATAAGTATTCCGAAGAGGGAGACCTGAAGAGCGAAAACAAGCTTTTCGCCCAGAGGCATACCCATGTCAAAATTATCAAACATTGATAAAACCTATCCTTTCTGCCGAGGCTCAGTCGAGTCTCTCTATCTTGTATGTGAAGGTGTTCTTCTTTCTCTCGTCGCGTTTGTCGAAGAATGCTTCCGCCTGAGTCGGGAAAGCGATATAGGAGAGAACATCCTCGTCGCAGGTCGCTCTGTCGCCGAGATACTCTCTCGCGGCGGGGAGACCGGGCTCAAGCAGGTCTGCGTAGCGGCAGGTTATCGGCTTCTCGTCGCCGAGAACCTTCTTCTGGAGCTCCTCGTTTATCTTGCCGGGAGCCTTGCCGTATTCGCCCTTGATATAGTTCT
>DJQG01000058.1:0-863 GCA_002438685.1 Ruminococcaceae bacterium UBA6392
GATACGGCTAAAATAGCTCAGGCTCTCGATATAGAGATAGAGGATGCCGAAACCGTGCTGCGCTCCTGCGCCGAACAGCTCGACGAGCGTGAGAGCGGTGTATGCCTTTTGAAGCTCGGCGAAAGATATCAGCTGTGCACGCGGCAGGAATATGCAGAGAATATCAGAAGCGTGCTCGATATGAAGCGCAATGTTCCACTTTCTTCGGCGGCGTTTGAGGTGCTTGCGGTTGTGGCTTATAATCAGCCCGTTACCAAAGCGTATGTCGAACAGGTGCGCGGAGTGGATTGCTCGGGAGTTATATCTACATTGTGCCAGAAAGGTCTTGTTGAAGAAAAGGGCAGACTTGATCTTCCCGGCAGACCGCTGCTTTATGGTACTACTCCGGAGTTTCTCAAGTGCTTCTGCATCGAATCTCTCTCCGAACTGCCGGAACTTCCGGAGCGCGAAGAGAAAGAGGAGAAGACGGAAAAGGAAGAAGCTAAAACTTTCGAAGTCCCGGCGGAGGACAGCGCTGCACAGCCCGTTCAGCCGGAACCGGAAGAAGATGATGAAGACTTTGATTTCGACGAGTTCGACGTCGATGCAGGCGAGCTCGAAAATATGTATGAATAATTAGGAGGTGTTAGTTTGACAGCTCTTTACATAATATTGGGCGTTATCGCGCTTATAGTTATCCTGTTTTCGATAAAGGTCAGCGTGACTGCCGAATATGCCGATTCATTTTCTCTCGATGTGCAGTGGCTCTTTATAAAGCTGCATATTTTCCCGCAGACCGAGGAACAGAAAGCGAAGAGAGAGGCAAAAAAGGCAAAGAAAGAAGAAAAAAAGAAGAAAAAGAAAAAGCCCGAAAAAGAGAAGCC
>DJQG01000058.1:1006-4136 GCA_002438685.1 Ruminococcaceae bacterium UBA6392
GGCTTTATGGGCAGCATATACAGAGCCTTTGTCATAGAAAATCTGAAGCTCCTTTTGAAAGTCAGCTCCGGAGACGATGCGGCTCAGAATGCCATAAAATATGGCAAAGTGTGTTCGGCGGTCTATCCTTCAATGGGCTTTATATGCTCGAATATGAAGGTCAAAAAATATCAGGTGAATGTTGTTCCTGACTTCATCTCACAGGAGAACAAGGCTCAGTTTGCGCTCTCGCTCTCCGTCAGACCTATAAAGCTTACAAATGCGGCGGTTGTCCTTGCGTTCAGGCTTTTGTTCAAAGTGCTTTTAAAACTGCTTAAAGGCAGTAAAAAGAAAAATAAATCTGTTTGAAATCCAATGAAAGGCGGACTTAAAAATGAAAGAACAGTCAGCATCCGGAATTCTCGGAACTTCAATCGAAAAGATAAAGGATCTTGTTGATGTCAGCACGATCATCGGCGATCCCATGGATCTGGGCGACGGCATAAAGATCATTCCCGTCTCTAAGGTATCCTATGGCTTTGCGTCGGGCGGCTCGGACTTCCCGTCGAAGTCGAACGCCGAGCTCTTCGGCGGCGGCGGCGGAGCAGGCATCACCATCACTCCTATCGCATTCATCGTTGTCAACAACGGCGAGGTCAGCATCAAACATATCTCGACCGAGGAAGGCTCTATCGAGAGAACCATCGGCATGATCCCCGACGTTGTCAACAGTGTCACAGATGTTGTCAACAAGTTTGTTGACGGCAAGGGCAAGAAGACCGAGGAGAACCTCGAAGGATTATATTGATTTTTTTCCTGCACACCGCATATTCATTATCAGTAACGGATGATGAATGGCGGTGTGTTTGGTGAATTTAAGACCGGTTGCTTTTGTGACTGCTGTTTTTACGGTGGTCTGTTTTGTATTGTCCGGGCTGACGGTATTTGCCCAGCCGGATGTTTCAGCTTCGTGCGCGGCTCTTATGGTCGCCGAGACGGGCGAGCTTATTTACGGCAAAAATGAGCATGACAGGCGCTCCATGGCGAGCACAACGAAAATAATGACCTCGCTTCTCGCAATAGAAGCGCTGACCCCGCAGAGAAGGATAACTGTCAGCGCTGATATGCTAAATGTCGAGGGCACTTCGATGGGGCTTCTTCCGGTAGACACAGTTACCCTTGAGGGTCTTGTTTACGGAATGCTTTTGCAGTCGGGAAACGATGCCGCGAATGTTACCGCGATAACGCTCGGCGGCAATGTTGAAAATTTTGTCTCGATGATGAACAATCGCGCTGCGGAAATCGGCATGAATGATACGCATTTTGAGACTCCGTCCGGGCTTGATTCAAAAGAACACTATTCGACGGCATATGACATGGCTCTGCTCGGGTGCACCGCTATCAAAAATCCTGAATTCGCCGCTGTTTGCTCGCAAAAAAGTGCCGTCGTGTGCTACGGCAATCCGCCGTATCGCCGCACGCTCACGAACCATAACCGTCTATTGCGCATATACGATGACGCAGTCGGGATAAAAACCGGGTTTACAAAAAAGAGCGGACGGTGCCTTGTTTCTGCGGCTCGGCGTGACGGAGTTACGCTCGTAGCCGTGACGCTCAATGCACCGGACGACTGGAACGACCATTCAAAAATGCTTGAATACGGCTTTTCGGTCGTTGAACGGCATGAGGTGGATACGAATATGTCGATGGTTTCATTAAAAATTGCGGGCGGGGAAAGTGAAAGTGTGCCGCTGAAGCTATCGAGACCGCTTCAATATATCTCACGAAAAGGCGAATCGGCTCGGACAGAGCAGAAAATAAGCCTGAAAAAATTTGAATATGCACCGATAGCAGAAAATACAGTGGTCGGCTCGGTTGAACTTATAATAGACGGCAAAGTAGTTGATCGGGCGGAAATTCTGACGGCGGGCGCGGTTCAGATGCAAAAGGCTGTTCCCAAAGAACCCCAAAAAGAAAAAAGCCGGATAAAAAAGCTAATTGAAAAAATAAAGAACATTCTCAGAAATTGGATGTGAATCATTTGCCAGATGACAGAATAAGACTTCAGAAATATATGTCCGAATGCGGCGTTGCGTCGCGCAGAAAATCGGAGGAGCTTATTGCAAAAGGTGCTGTTAAAGTCAACGGTACTGTTGCAAAGATAGGCGACTCTGTTGATCCGAAGCGCGATATAATAACGCTCAACGGCAAAAAAATAGAAAATAAAACGGTTGCAAAATATATTATGCTCCACAAGCCGCGCGGCTTTGTCACGACTATGAGCGATGAGTTCGGACGCAGATGCGTGGCATCGCTTGTCGAGGATGTAGGAGAGAGAGTTTATCCGATAGGCAGACTTGACAGAAATTCCGAGGGCTTGCTTTTGCTGACTAATGACGGAGAATTTGCAAACGCCGTAATGCACCCGTCAAAGCATGTCGCGAAAGTCTACAGAGTCACCATAAGACCGGACATATCCGACGAGCAGATAGCTGCCATGAGCGACGGAATGATGATCGACGGCAGAATGACTGCTCCGGCGCAGGTGACGGTGCTCGAAAAGCGCGACGACAGAGCGGTTATAGAAATAGTTCTTTTTGAGGGCAGAAACAGACAGATAAGAAGAATGTGCGAGGAGCTCGAAATCGAGGTCGCACGCCTCAAGAGAACCGCAATAGCCGGAGTCAAGCTCGGCATGCTTCCGCAGGGTAAGTGGCGTGAGCTGACCCCGCAGGAGCTTTCGCACATACTCTCGGCTGCCGGCGCAAAGGCGAACAAAAAGGAGAAAAGAAGATAAAATGCTTGAATTCAAGCCGTTTGATATAGATGACAAAACTCACGGATACCGCGCAGAGGAAAACGGGGAGAATATCGGCGAATGCATATTCTCGCTCGGCGGAACCTATGCTGAAATCCTGAGCGTGAAAACCCGTGACGGGGACAGGTTCGTTGCAGAGGGACTTGTACGCAGCGCGCTGAATTTTGCCGCAAATCGCAATGCTTATATGGCGCGAGCGAATGTCGGCAGAGTTGAAAAAGAACCGTTTATAACTCTCGGTTTTGAAGAGAAAAACGGCTTTTATGAGTCCGATATACCGTCCGCTCTTACGGGTAGTTGCGGTCACTGCGTCAAATAACCCTTTTTATGCGC
>DJQG01000130.1 GCA_002438685.1 Ruminococcaceae bacterium UBA6392
GCGGCATTCCTGCTCATGCGGATAAACGACAACGCGAAGATAAAGGGCGACGCCGCCATAGCGCTCATTTCGAGCACGGCTATAGCAGTCGGCGTCATTGCGGCTTCTTTGACGACCGGACTCAACACCGATGTGTCGGGCTATATGTTCGGCTCGATTCTCCTCATGGGCAAAAATGATATCATCGCCTGCGCCGCGATATCGGCGGCGGTGCTCGTGCTCTATGTCATATTCTATAACCGCATCTTTGCCGTAACTTTTGACGAGACTTTCGCCGCAGCGACCGGCACAAAGACGGGACTCTATAACACTCTTATAGCTCTGCTCACCGCCGTCACTGTAGTTGTCGGCATGAGGATAATGGGCGCGCTATTGATATCAAGTCTGATAATCTTCCCCGCGCTGACTTCGATGCGCGTGTGCAGGAGCTTTCGCGCGGTGACTGCCGTATCGGCGGCTGTGTCGTGCGTCTGTTTCTTCGCGGGGCTTGTTATCTCCTATGCCTTCAACACTCCGGCGGGTGCGAGCGTAGTCGCGGCGAACGCCGTGTGCCTTATAATTTTTGCCGCTGCGGGAGCGATAAAAAACAGGATATCGGCAAAAAAGTTTAAATAAAATGTGACTATTCCTTAAAAAAACATAAAAAACTTTTACTATGCCATTTTTTGTGATATAATCATTCCAAGTAGATTCCTACGTCAAAAATTTACGGGAGGAAAAAATGCAGGACATAATCACAGTAAACCATCTGAGCAAGTCCTATGGCAGCCACCAGGTGCTCAACGACATTTCGTTCAGCTTCCAGCCCGGTCAGATCATAGCTCTGCTCGGCCCGAACGGCTCGGGTAAATCGTCGCTGATAAAAATACTCACGGGACTCATCCACGACTACTCCGGAGAGGTGCTCATAGACGGCGAAGTCCCCGGTCCCTCGACAAAGGCGAAGATAGCATATCTGCCCGAGAAGTCGTATCTTGCGGACTGGATGCGCGCTGTCGACGCGATAAACTATATTGCGGATTTCTACCCGGACTTCGACCGCGACAAGGCGATGAGAATGCTCGACACATTCGGTCTCCAGCCCAAGCAGAAGATAAAGTCGATGTCAAAGGGTATGCAGGAGAAGCTCCAGCTCATTCTCGTCATGTGCCGCAATGCGAAGCTCTATATTTTCGACGAGCCGCTCAGCGGTGTCGATCCCGCCGCGCGCGACGGCATACTTGACATAATCATGAAGAATCACCCGAAGGATTCGACTATGCTCATTTCGACCCATCTTATCCACGATGTCGAGAGCATATTCGACCACGCGCTGATGATAGGTCAGGGCAAGGTTCTGCTCAACTCGTCCGTTGACGACATATGCAGCAGCGGCAAGACGCTTGAGGATGTTTTCAAGGAGGTGTTCAAATATGCTTGGCAAATTGATTAAGAATGAAATCAAAATGAGCGCGC
Organism: Ruminococcaceae bacterium UBA6392; assembly: GCA_002438685.1. Classification (GTDB taxonomy): domain Bacteria; phylum Bacillota; class Clostridia; order Oscillospirales; family Acutalibacteraceae; genus CAG-177. Next base: position 1,456 of record DJQG01000130.1, read on the forward strand.
ATACAATGATGAACATCTATATTGCCGCCGCGGTCACAATAGGCATCATGCTTATAGCCTATGCTATAGACATCAGCTGGCTAAGCGCCATCGCGACCGTTGCGCTGTTCCTCATCGCGCTGATAGCTCTTATCATAACCTTTGTCGGTGTTATTGCGAACTTCTATAAAACGCTTTACAGCCAGCAGGGATATCTGAGCTTCACGCTCCCCGTAACGAGCGGTCAGCTGCTCGCGGCGAAGGCGATAGTCGCTTTCCTGTGGATGATCGTCAGCTACGCTGTGAGCATCGGCATAATGATCTGGATATATGACTACATCACTTCGCTCATCGGCGAGAACAATCTCAACATGATAAAGACAGTTATCAGCATGTTCCGTTCGATGCCCGGCGCGAAAGCGATAAAGGGATATATCGTTCTGCTCGTGCTCGCGGTCTTTGTTCAGCTCGCATTCCTCATCTCCGAGCTGTTCTTCTCCATAACTTTCGCGAACACCCGCATCATGCAGAAGCTCGGCGCGGCAGGTCCGATAGTCGTTTTCTTTGCGATATTCATTATCGCTCAGATCTGCAACTTCCTGCTGACGAACTATGTGCCCATCATCGTTTCGCCCGGAACCGACGGACTTGTGTTCTCGTTCGGCACGGCGATGTCTACAAAGGATCTTTCGTTCGGCGTGACGGGAGTTATCTTCCAGTTCCTGGTTTCAATCGGTCTGTTCTTCGGCACAGGCTGGCTGATGAACCACAAGGTCAACATCAAATAAAAAATGTCCGGCGGCAGCGGATGGAGCTTCCAGACCGCTGCCGCTTTTTCGATTCTCTCAAAGTGACAGATAAATCTATTATATTGTAGAAGCGAACTTCGTTCGCCTGCTTTTCGGCTCCCCTGCAGGGGAGCTGTCGCGGAGCGACTGAGGGGTTGTTTCGCCGGTGCTCAAAGTAAGCAGGGCGGATATCCTCCGCCCGCGAAATCTGCGCAAATTTTTTGACGCGCACTTGCAGGGTGCGGCGACTCGACGCCCGTTGCCGCGACAGCGGCAGGAAAATACCGAAACGCGGGAAGTGTAAAATGTTGATTATAGCGGGCAGCGAAGGCAGAGGGCGGATTATCGCTTGGTTAAATTTGGTTGCCGATTGTCCGCAAAAATTTTAATTCCGATAAACCCGCAGGTCTCCCTGCGTTATAATAAATCTATTTACAGACGAAAGAGGTGAACACCGTGGAACAGACTTCTACCGTTGCCGCCATAGCGACTCCCAACGCCGCGGGCGGAATAGGCATAGTCCGCATTTCAGGCGGCGATGCGATTGCCGTCGCGGACAAAGTCTTTTCGGCGGTTTCCGGGAAGCCGCTGAGCGAGGCGGCGGGATACTCTGCCCACTTCGGCACAGTCAGCCTCGATGGCAAGCCGATAGACGAGGCGATAGCCCTCGTTTTCCGCGCACCCAAAAGCTATACCGGCGAGGATACGGTCGAATTGTCCTGCCACGGCGGAGTGTATATAGTCCGCCGGGTTCTGCGCGCAGTGCTGAATGCGGGCGCTCAACCCGCGGGTCCGGGTGAGTTCACAAAGCGGGCTTTTCTAAACGGACGCATAGACCTCGCAAAGGCGGAGAGCGTCATGTCGCTCATCTCCGCGCAGGGCGAACAGGCGGCGAGTGCCGCGTTCAATACCCTCGAGGGCAGACTCAGCGGCAGGATAGAATCGGTCGCCCACAGTATAATAAATGTCTGTGCGCATTTGAGCGCGTGGGTCGATTACCCGGACGAGGATATAGAAGAGCTCTCTGCGGACGAGCTTGAAAAAACATTTTCGGCGGCGCAGAGCGAACTCGAGTCGCTTATCAGCGGATTCGAAAACGGCAAGGCGGTCACTCAGGGAGTGGACACCGTCATAGTCGGCAGACCGAATGTCGGCAAATCGACGCTGATGAATCTCCTGAGCGGATGCGAACGCTCGATAGTCACCGATGTCCCTGGCACGACGCGCGATATAGTCGAGCAGACTGTTCGCGTCGGCGAAAACCTGCTGCGCCTTGCGGACACCGCCGGGATACGCGACACGGACAATAAGATAGAGAGCATCGGCGTTGAGCTTGCGAAAAAACGCCTCTCTAGAGCGGAGTTGGTCATTGCCGTTTTCGACGGCGCGCAAAATTTGACCGATGAGGATATGGAAATAATCGATTTCTGCTCCGGCAGGCGCAGTCTCGCGGTCGTCAACAAGAGCGACCTCGGCTTTGTCTGCGACACGGATTATATAAAGAGCCGCTTTAGCGCATATGTCGAGCTTTCCGCAAAGACGGCTCAGGGCGGCGGCGAACTGGAAAAAGTGCTGTCCGATCTGCTCGGTACTTCGAATTTCGATCCGTCTGCCGCCGCGCTGACGAGCGAACGCCAGCGCAACTGCTGTGTGTGCGCACTCGACAGTATAAAGGAGGCGCGCTCCGCACTCGAGAGCGGAGTCACGCTCGACGCGGTCAATGTCTGCGCCGACTGCGCAGTTGATGCGCTGCTCGAGCTCACCGGCGAACGCGCAAGCGAAGCGGTAGTCAACGAAGTGTTTTCGCAGTTCTGCGTCGGCAAGTGATTATAATAAAATACGACGAGTGTTGCAATTATGGCGCACAGTGATTCGGCGCACCGATGCGTGTAGGCGGCATAAAGTTTTTGTAAAAATCTATTTTGCCGACCTCAGCGGAGAACTTTGCTGGCTTGTGTTTTTGGCTCCCCTGCAGGGGAGCTGGCTCGGCGTAAGCCGAGACTGAGGGGTTAATTCGCTAACACTCAAAGTAAGTAGGGGCGGATATCATGTCAAGAGTAACATAGTTTA
>DJQG01000027.1:0-5473 GCA_002438685.1 Ruminococcaceae bacterium UBA6392
ATTTTCGACGAGCCGACGCGCGGCATCGATGTCGCCGCCAAGGTCGAGATATATAACCTGATGAACAAGCTCAAAAAGAGCGGCATCGGCGTTATGTTCGTCTCGTCCGAGCTGCCCGAGGTGCTCGGCATGAGCGACAGGATAATCGTCATGTGTTCCGGGCGCATCACGGGCGAACTCAGCCGCGATGAAGCCACGCAGGAAAAAATAATGGAGCTTGCAACAAAGTTCCGCACGGAGGTGAGCTGAATGTTCAAAAAAATACTTTCCGCAAGGGGAATGGGACAGGTGCTCTCGGTCTTTGCGGCGCTGATAGTCATGATAATCGTATTCGCGCTGATAAACCCGCTGTTTTTCTCCGCAACCAATATAACGAACCTTCTGCGCCAGGTGGCGCCGATATTGATAATCGGCGTCGGTCAGTCGTTCGTCCTCATAACCGCCGGAATCGACCTTTCGATAGGCTCTGTCGCGGGAATGTCGTGTATGATAAGCGCGACCCTGATGACAAAATTCAATATGAACCCGATCTTAACCGTGCTCATAACTATTGTTTGCTGCCTTGCAATCGGTCTTGTAAACGGACTGCTTATCTCCGTCGCAAAGCTCCCGGCTTTCATAGCTACCCTCGGTACCATGATAATCGCGCGCGGTGTCGCGCAGATTGTCAACAGCAATATGAATACCAACGGCATATATTCCGACGCCTTCAAGAATTTCTTCTATTACGGCCGCTTCCTCGGGATATACACCCCGATCTGGATAGCAATAGTGCTCTTCGCTTTCTTCGCGTTCATTCTTTCAAAGACGGTGCTCGGCAGGCATGTCTATGCCCTCGGCTCGAACTATGAGGCGGCGCGCCTGTCCGGAGTCAATGTCGCCGCAGCGCAGACGAAAGTTTATGTCATTTCTTCTTTTCTCGCCGGCGTTGTCGGCTTGATACTCACCGCGCAGAGCGGTATGGGCAGCATGGACGCGGGTTCCAACTATGAGCTAAATGCCGTCGCCGCGTCCGTTATCGGCGGAGTCAGCACCATGGGCGGACAGGGTATGCTCCTCGGCACCGTCATAGGTGCGTTTATCTGGGGCGTGCTCAATAACGGTCTCCAGTTCGCAGGCGCACCTCTCGCGCTTCGCAATATAGTCATCGGCATAGTCGTCATAATCTCCGTGCTTATAGACAGAATCGTCCACGGAGGCAAGCGGCTCAACACAAATGTTGCCAAAGGGCTCAAGCTCGGCGGCGGCAGAGAAAAAAGAGAATAAACGGAGGACAGTATGAAAAAGATACTCGCAGTTATTATGTCGGCGCTGCTGATTCTGACCGCCTTTGCGGCGTGCAGCAGAAGCGGAGAGGGCAACAACACGGCGCAGGGCATGACCGAGAGCGCCGCCAACGCAAAGTACAAAGTATATCTCATCACTATCGACAAGATGGATCAGCACTGGGTCTCGGTCGACAAGGGCGCGTCTGATATGGCAAAACAGCTCGGCATCACTTATAAATGGGATGCCCCCGATGTCAAGGACAACGCCAAGCAGATCGAGGTGGTCAACAACGCCATAGCCGACGGCGCGAGCCTGATAATGCTCGCCGCAAACGACCCCTCGGCGATCTCGCAGACCGTCAAAAACGCAAAGGACAAGGGTGTCAAGATAATCTATGTCGATTCTCCCGCAAACGAGCCGGCGGTCACAACTCTCTCGACCGATAATTACAACGCAGGTGTGATAGCGGGCGAAACCATGCTCGAAGAGCTCAAAAACGCGGGCATAACGAGCGGCAAGATAGGCATAATCGGCGTCAACACCGCGACAAATTCGAGCATGAACCGCGAAAAGGGCTTCCGCGAGGCGATAACCAAGGACGGCAAGTTTACTCTGCTCACTACCGAATATAAGGACGGCAACTTCGCATCCTCGCAGGAGGCGGCAACCGGATTTATAACCGGCAATTCCGACCTCGTTGGACTTTACGGCACCAACGAGGGCTCGACCGTCGGCGTGGGCAACGCTATCAAAGACTCCGGCAAGAAGATAATCGGCATCGGCTTCGATACTTCAAATACTATCGAGTCGCTGATAAACGACGGAAGTCTTAAAGCGGTCATGGTGCAGAACCCCTATACCATGGGCTATCTCGGCATGGCGCAGGCGCTCGCGGCTCTAAAAGGCAATTCGACGGGTCCCGAATCTATAGATACCGGCGTGTCCGTTGTCAGGGCTTCAAAATAAAACAATAACAAATTCAGTCGCCCCCGCATAAACTGTTGCGGGGGTGTTTTTATGCGCCGGATGCGCCGATTCAATATTCGCACTCTGCCGCGCGGAGCGTTCAGGGCTCTGTGCGCTTTTACTCTTGCTGTTTGCCTTGTGCTCGTTGTCGATGCGCGGCTTCGCCCGGCGGTTCGCAATATCGCCATGACCCGCGCAAAGAGTCTCGCCGTGCGCACTGTCGGCGAGAGCATAGAAAAATTTATATCCGAAAACCCGGAGGAGTGCTCGGCACTCATGAATGTTAGCTCGAACGACGGAAAGATAGGCTCAATGTCCCTCAACGCAGCATCCGTCAATTTATTCAAATCCCGCCTTGTCCGCGCCGTCGATGAAGCGCTTGAAGAAAATGCAAAATTTATTGTGAAAATACCGCTCGGCGCTGTAACCGGCTCCGAAGTCTTTGCGGGCATGGGACCCGAGATACCCGTGACCGTCCGCATGACTGGCGGCGCAGAGGCGCAGATAACTGACGAATTTACTTCTGCGGGCATAAACCAGACCCGACACAGAGTTATGCTGAAAGTCGAGTGCTCCGTCTATGTCTTTCTCGGCGGGAACGAGGGCGCGGCGAATTTTTCGGATGAATATTGCATCGCCGAGAATATCGTCGTCGGCACTGTCCCGCAGACCGCCGTAACAATAGATATTCCGCAGCGGCAGTGAAATAAATTGTTGTTAGATGTATTCAAGTTGTGGTATAATAACCGCAGAGAAAGGAAGCTTAAAAGGAGGAATCCCTTTTGACCGACAGAGAGCAGAGCGCAAAACGCGCGCAGGAGCTCAGAGATAAGCTCAATTATTACAGCAGAAAATATTATGTCGACGACGACCCCGAGATAGAGGACTACGAATATGATATGCTCCAGCGCGAGCTCAAGGCGATAGAGGATAAATATCCCGACCTCGTGACTCCGGATTCCCCGACCGTGCGCGTCGGCGGCAGTGCGGAAAATCTGTTCTCAAAGGTAGAACACCGCGTGCGTATGGAGAGTTTGCAGGATGCGTTCAGCTTCGCGGAGATAGAGGAGTTTGACCGCCGGGTCAGAGAGACCGAGCGGGATGTTCACTATGTCGTCGAGCCGAAGATCGACGGACTTTCCGTCTCGCTCGAATATACAAACGGCGTGCTGACCCGCGGCTCGACCCGCGGTGACGGCGATGTCGGCGAGGATGTTACCGCAAATCTGCGCACCGTGCGTTCGATTCCGCTGAAAATAAAAACGCCGCTGCCTTTCCTCGAAGTCAGGGGCGAGGTGTATATGCCAAAGTCGGTCTTCGCCGCTCTCGTCACAAGACAGGAGCTCGACGGCGAGAAGCCCTTTAAAAACCCGCGCAACGCCGCCGCAGGCTCGCTCAGACAGAAAGATTCAAAAGTGACCGCAGGCAGGGGACTCGATATCTTCGTTTTCAATGTCCAGCAGATAGAGGGCGCAGAGCTCAGCTCGCATAAGCAGTCGCTCGATTTCCTGCGCGAACAGGGCTTTCATACAATTCCGTTCTATACTCGGTTCGATAATATAACCAATGTCATCTCGGAGCTTAAGCGCATCGGCGAGATACGCTCGGGTCTCGAATATGATATCGACGGCGCGGTTATAAAAGTCGATGATTTTGCCCAGCGCGAACGGCTCGGCAGTACATCGAAATTCCCCAAATGGGCGGTTGCTTTCAAATATCCGCCCGAGGAAAAGACAACGAAGCTCGTTGATATAGAGATCGGTGTCGGACGCACGGGCGTGCTCACTCCGACTGCCGTCTTTGAACCTGTTCTTCTCGCGGGCTCAACCGTCAGCCGCGCAACGCTCCATAATCAGGATTTCATAACCGAAAAGGATATCCGCATCGGCGATGAGGTCGCCATAAGAAAAGCGGGCGATATAATCCCCGAGGTCGTGCGCGTCGTGTCGCACGCGGAAAATTCCGTGCCGTATATCCTGCCGTCAATCTGCCCGTCCTGCTCTGCTCCCGTTATTCGCGAAGATGGCGAGGCGGCTGTCCGCTGCGTCAATCCCGAGTGCCCGGCTCAGCTGCTGCGCAATGTTATTCACTTCTGCTCGCGCGACGCCATGGATATCGAGGGATTCGGCGATGCTCTCGTTGAAAAGTTTATCTCCGAAAATCTGATATCAAATGTCGCCGATATCTATGATATAACCGCAGGCGAGATAATGATGCTCGAGGGACATCAGGAAAAATCGGCGAAAAATCTCGTCGATGCCATCGAACGCTCAAAGCAAAACGACCTTTCGCGCCTGCTGTTCGCTCTGGGAATACGCCATATCGGGCAGAAAGCGGCGAAGCTTCTCTCCGAGCATTTCGGCGATATTGATTCTATAATTGCCGCGTCCGAAGAGGAGATAGCCGAAATAGACGGCTTCGGCGGAATAATGGCAAAGAGTGCGGCGGAATTTTTCTCCATGACTCAGACCGCAGATTTGATAGAACGACTCAAAGCGGCTGGAGTCAATATGAAGTCGCTCAAAGAAAAGAGCGACGACCGGCGCTTCGCGGGTCTGACTTTCGTCCTCACCGGTACTCTGCCGACGCTTTCAAGAAAAGAAGCGACGGAGATAATCGAAAACCTCGGCGGCAAAGCGTCGTCGTCAGTCTCAAAAAAGACTTCGTATGTCGTTGCGGGCGAGGAGGCCGGAAGCAAACTGCAAAAAGCGACCGATCTCGGCATCCCGGTCATAACTCAGGACGATCTGCTGAAAATGGCAGGTCGGGAATAAATATAAGCATCCGTACTTTTTCGTGCGGATGCTTTCATTTTTGATATTCGCGCCTGTATGCGGCGGGGGAGAAGCCGGAGTAGCTCTTGAAAACCCGATTGAAGTGGCTCAGGCTGTAGTAGCCGAGCTGCATGGAGATTTCAAGCGTTGTCATTTTGGTTCCGCTGAGCAGCAGGCAGGCGTATACGCATTTTGTGTCCCTGAGGTATGCCGAAACCGTCTTGCCCGTGTATTTCCTGAACGCTTCGATAACAACGGGCGGTGAGAAGTTGCTCATTTTGTATACGTCCGCCGCACTGCAGGTCATGTATTCCGGCGAGCGTATCTTTTCGAGCATGTTCTCAAACCACTCGGGGCAGTCGATTTTCTGCGTGAGCTTCGAACTGTTTATTATAGAGATAAAATCCGATGCGGTTGAACATATTACGCTTGCCGCCTTTTCGTATCCGTCGCCGATGAGTTTG
>DJQG01000027.1:5502-21093 GCA_002438685.1 Ruminococcaceae bacterium UBA6392
TTGTTTATAAGACTTGCCCGCGAAGAAAAGTATGCCTGTTCCTCGGTCGAGAGCGCAGCCGTCAGCGGCTTCTGCGCTTCGAACTCTTTGGAATCTATCCCGAGAGCCGAGCAGATTTCCTCGAATTTTTTCGGCGATAGACAGACGTTCATGTGTATGCTCGAAAAATTCTCGATGCGGCGCAATTGATGAATGTCGCCGGGGCATATAATGCATAAAGTGCCTTTGCTTATCTCAGAAATTTTGCCGTTTATCTCGTGGCAGACGCGCCCGTCCGTCACAAGAAAAAGCTCATAGTAGTTGTGCCCGTGCTCCGTCGTGCCCTCCGAACCCCAGAGGTGAAAAGACACGGAATATTTGCTTATAATCGGATTCGTCCTGTAGTCGATAATATTCAGCCTGTCCGTATCTTTTCACTCCTTCGATTGGTGCTTTCTTAAAAATAACACACTTTATCGGCGATTTCAAGAGCTTATATTGATTATAAAAACATAAAATTTAAAAAAACGCTCATTCACATTAAAAAATAGCAAGAAAAACAATATATACCGTTTTATAATAAATACAACATAATTTTTATGGAGTTTGCACAAAATGCCTCAGCTTAAACATTTCGTTGAAAAGTCCCGCGAGGGAACCTATTATACAATACCGTTCACCGTGCCGGAAAATGTCTCCCGCGTCACGGTGTCGTATTCCTATTGGCAGGGCACAAAGGGACTCGTTAGAGAGATACACCCGCAGAATATAATCGACCTCGGTCTCATGGACGAAAAGGGGAGATTCCTCGGCTGGTCGGGCAGCGCACATCCGAGCGTATTCGTCGGCGAGGATAAATCAACAAACGGCTATCTCGTGCAAAGACCCGAGCCCGGCGAGTGGTCTATAATCGTCGGCGCGTATCATGTCGTGCCCGCAGGAGTCGAGGTCACATATGATATCGGGTTTGAATATCATAAACCCGGCGACCCCGAACCGAAGCATTATAAACAGGACGCGCCCGAAAATATATCTTCAGATAACACAAACGCCGAACCCGAACTGCTCTTCGGCGACCTGCATATACATACCATAGCCTCCGACGGCGCGCTCGATTCCGAAGCCGTCGGGAAGCTTGCCCGCGATATCGGGCTCGATTTCGTCGCTCTTGCGAACCATAATAACTATGCCGATAATTTCCGCCTGCCGGATATCCCGGGGCTGACATTTGTCTACGCGGTCGAATGGACGCACTATAAAGGGCATATGAATTTCTTCGGAGCCAAAGCCCCTTTTGAAAACAGCTTCATAGCGAATACGCCGGAGGAGATGGAAAAGATAATCAACGACGCCCGTTCGCTCGGCGCGGTCATATCAGTAAATCATCCGAAATGCCCGTTCTGCCCGTATAAATGGAACAGCATGAATTTTGATATGATCGAGGTCTGGAACGGACCGATGCGCGGGACGAATATCCGCGGCATAAAGTGGTGGACTCGGCTCCTGCGCGAGGGCAGACGCATACCCGCCGTCGGCGGCAGTGATTTCCATCGTCCTAAGGATTTCGCGAAGCTCGGCAATCCGATAACGGCAGTCTATTCGCCGTCGCGCCGCCGCGAGGATATACTGAAAAATATCCGCGCAGGGCACTCTTTTGTTTCAAGCGGAGTTGACGGCGCGCGCCTGACTCTGACCTGCGGCGATGCCATGATGGGCGATGCTGTTCGTTATGACAATAACAAAAAACTCCATCTTCATGCCGAACAGCTCCGCGGCGAAACGCTTGTTCTCGTTACCGGCAGCGGCGAGCGCGTGATAAAGCACTTCGCGCGAGGAAATCTTGATATCGATATAGAGCCGAAAAACGATAAGTTCGCTTATGTCAAGGCAATCAGAGGGTGTGGAAAGCTCGGTGCAGTCCGCGCGCTCACAAATCCGATATATTTTCAGAAAAAGGAAGAGGAGGATAACTGATGGAACCTTCAAACACTTTGAACCGAAAACGCACTTCCCCGTTCCGCTACGGCTTCGGAATGCTCGGCACATCGATTCCGATAAATATGCTGAAGTCTTATGCCGCCGCATATTATGTTCTGAAGCTCGGACTCATCACGACCGACCATATGGCGAAGATACTGTTTATTTACACCTTTGTCGATGCTATCGATAACCCCGTCTACGGCTTCCTTTCGGATAGAACGCATACAAAATGGGGCAAGCGCAGACCCTGGCTCGTTATCGGCACTCCGCTGATGATTCTTTGCTTCGTGCTGTTCTATAATATGCCCGCGCGTGTGCAGTCGAACTCCGGTCAGGCTTATCTCTATATTCTGTTGATGTACATACTCACCGGCACGCTCGATTCGCTCATGAACGCAAACTACGGCGCACTGTTTCCGACTCTTTTCAAGACCGACGAACTCAGAGCAAAGACAAACGCTATCAGACAGGTCTGCCAGCTTGTCGCGATGGTTATTTCTATCGTGCTCACTCCCGTTGTCACTTCAAAGATAGGCTATAATCTCACTGCGATCATCTACGGCGTTATCGCCCTCGCAGTCATTATGTTCATGACCTTCGGCTGCCACGAGAATATCGAAGAAGAGGAAGAGGAAGCGGTAAACGGCGAGAAGCCCGATCTTTTCAAGGCGATATTCGCCCTCATCACTAACGGCAAATTCTGGATATTCGGCTTTGCAAACGCGCTCTATTCCGCTGCATTCTCTCTCATCTCTCAGGCGATCCCGTTCTATGTCCAGTATACTCTGAAGCTCGAAAGCTCCATGACAACCGTCATGCTCGGCGTGGTGTTCGGCGTCGCGCTTGTCGGCATAGTCGTCTGGTCGAATGTTGTAAAACGGGCGGGTATTATGAATGTCTGGAGGCTCGGATTTGCCGTGCTGACAGTCGGATTCATCCCGCTGTTCTTTGCAAACACAATGCCGGTCGCGGTCGCTATAATGTGCGTTATGGGTATGGGCGTCGCCGGATGCCTTGTCACTATCGACTGCATCGGCGCGAAGATAATCGATGATGATTATTCCCGCCACGGAGTCAAGCGCGAGGGAATGCTCACAAGTCTTGTCGGCGTCATGAACCGCTTGAACGGACTTTATGTCTCGCTCGGCTATAAAGTAATCAGCGTGGCGTTCGGCTTCGAGAGCGGAGCGAACCCCGGCTCGAATCCCGATATGGCGTCGCGGTTCCTGCTCTGCGTGTTCCCGTTCATAGCCATGGCTGTGGCAACAATATTCACCCTGTTCCTGCATTTCAAAGACGAGTCAAACGACTGGTTTGATTTCAAAAGGAAGAAAGAGTTAAAAGCAAATGTCTAAGTATCTTATAATCAATGCCGACGATTTCGGCTATAATCCGCAGCAGACAAAGGCGATAGACGAGCTCATGCGAGGCAAACTGATAACCTCGACCTCGCTTATGACCGTTGCGCCGGATGCCGCCAACGCCGCTGAGCTCGCAAGGTTTGGCGGCTATCCCGTCGGCGTGCATCTGACTATAAACTCAGACGACATCAGGAACCGCTGGCAGAGCAACAGCGGCGCACCCTCGCTCAGTGAAAAGGGTATGGGACTCTATGAGAGTCAGGTCAGACTCGCTCTGCACGCGCGTCGCCGCGATGTCCGCGCGGAGCTTGAGGCGCAGTATAATTTTATCAGCTCAAGGGGCGTCGAGGTCGACCATGCCGATAACCATTGCGCCACGCTCTACGGCATAAACGGTAGGCGCTTCTATATTGATGCGTTTAATTTCTGTGCGGAACATTCTTTGCCGTACAGATTCCCGAAAACGCCGGGATTTTTGTCCAGACAGATTGACAGGGAAGCCACCGGTGTGATAAAATGCTTTCAGAAAATTATTGTTGGAGCGGGTAAGCGGCGCGGAGTCGGCTTGCTCGATGACCTTGTGTCAAATCCGTGGTCGATGGATCGCATAAAAGATTACGACACCTTGCGAAAATATTATCTTGACGCTGTCGAAAACTGCATCGACGGCGTGACTGAGATTTTCATGCACCCTGCGTATCCGATAGACGATAAGCCAGGCGAGTGGACGAAGCGCGTCTATGAATTGAGACTTCTTCAAAGCGGCGATCTCCTTGAAGCCGCGCGCAGGAACAATATCGAATTAGTCTCGTGGTCGGTTTTCAGGGACCTCGGGAAAATATAAAAGAAACGAAGGATGAAAACAATGAAAAAACTTCTGAGTGTTTTCCTCGCCTTTGCGCTTCTGCTGAGTTTTGTAACGCCGGCATTTGCGTATCAGGGCGAGAAAACCGCAGACACAGCAGCGCAGGCGGAGGAAGCACACGATCCCGCGGCCTGCACCGACTGCCCCGTGGTCATAGTCAGGGGAATGGATATGATGGGGCTTTACATCGACAAAGGCGCCGAGAACGAGCGCAACGCCCTCGAGTTTGATCTGGGCGATCTGCTCTCCATACTTTACAAGGGCATCTCCGGCACTGTCAAAGCCAAGGATATCGATCCTTTCTTCCAGGCAGTTATCGATTATGCTGCAAACCTGCTTGACGGCTATTCGATGAAAGAAAACGGCGAGTCAAAGTACAATGTCAGCGTTGAAAAATATCCCGGTAGCGCAGAGAATTATCCCGAAATTTGGGAAAACTTCGATTCCAACAGCGAGCGCGGAATGGCACGCGCCTGCGCCGAAAATCTTCCCGCCGATCATACATATTTCTTCACCTATGACTGGCGCCTCGATCCTTACAAGGTCGCCGATGATATTGCTGCTACAGTTGACAGAGCCATAGCCGAGTCGGGTCACGATAAAGTCTCGATATTCTGCGCGAGCATGGGCGGCATAATGACAGTAGCTTATCTGACAAAGTACGGCTACAGCAAGGTCGACCGCTGCGTCTTTATGTCCTCGACATTCTGTGGTGCACAGGTCGCTTCAGATGTTCTGACGGGTAAGATAGAGCTCAAGGCAGATACGATGTATAACTATTTCTCCGGTCTGCTTGCCGATGCGACAGGCTCTAACGCTGCAGTGGCGGCATTTATGAAGACGCTTAACAGCGTCGGCGCGTTCAAGCTGCTTCAGAAGGTCACGGATTACATTGTCGATAACTATAAAGACGAGGTCTATGAGCGTGCGCTCATTCCGAATTTCGCCTATATGCCGGTTCTTTGGGGACTTGTTCAGCCGCAGGATTACAATGATGCAGTCGACTTCATTTTCGGCGACAGCGCGGCGGAGCACGCCGATTTCCTCGCTTACGGCAATCGCCTGCAGAAGATGATGGCAAACCGCACCGCACTCATTGAGAACATGATACGCGACGGCGTCAAGGTTGCGATTATTTCCCATTATGACAGGCCGCTGGTTCCGCTCTATGAGAGCGCAGATTTCACGGGCGACGGCGTGCTTGAGACATATGAGATGTCCGGCTATGCAACTGTCGCGAAGTACGGCGAGACCCTCGGCGATGATTACGTTCCCGCCAAGGCTGAATATCTGTCGCCCGACAGATGCGTCGATCTCTCTACCGCGCTCTTTCCCGAGTATACTTATATAATCAAGGGCGCGCCTCATATCTCCGCATCTTACGGCACGGATTACAGCAGCTTCTTCCTTTGGCTCGCGACCTGCGATGGTGATTTCTATGCCGGAGTGAACGAGGATTATCCGCAGTTCATGCTCTCCGGTGTGGATCAGCACCTGGGCAAATGGGCAAACTGAAAATCATAGATAAATGCCACCCGATTTTTTGCCGTAATATAACAGCAACCCTGCCCATGGCTTTCCGTGGGCAGGGTTTTGTGCATCGGTATATATAAAAAATTGATAAATCAGAGCTTATCAGTTTTTGCCGCAGAATCCATTCAGGCTTCCCTGTAGGGGAGCCTGCTCGGCGTAAGCCGAGACGAGGGGGGTGCTGACGCTCAAAGCAATAAACAAGATGTATGCAGTAGCGGCGAATATCATCCGCCCGCGAAATTTGCGTGATTTATTGACGTACAGCTTGTAGGGTGCGGCGACCTCGACGCACCGATGCCGCGCAAGCGGCATAAAAGAATGAACCGTTCCACCGCAACAGCAAACAAAAGATCAGCAGCCGCTCTATCACAAACGGCTGCTGTAATTATTTAATTCTATCAGATGAAGTCCTTGACGGTGTCGTAAAGACCGGTGTCAACATAGTTGCCTTCGCTTCTGATGGCTGCGCCCCATTTGCGCGCTATCGTGTCGAAGTCGTCATTCTTTATGTCAGCGCGCTCAAAGCCTTTCTTGCTGCCGATGATGTACCAGTCGGATTTGTCCGCGCCTTTACCGCAGCCCTTGTAGGACCAAATCGTCCAGCTGAAGTTTGAGTTCTGGAACAGGGTGAGAACATGATCCCAAGTCGCGTTGCCCAGGGGCTTGAACTCGCCGATGTAAAGCGGAACATTGTAGGGATAGAGCTTAGCCATAAAGACGAGGAGGTTGAACTTGAAGTTGCTGCTGTCGTAGAAATGAAGCTGATAAACAACATTCTTCCAGCCGATGAACCACGGTGCTGGAAGATTATAGAGTCTCCAGATGCCCTCCATGGTCATTATGTGATCCGCGTCAACCTCGCGAATAGCCTTGTAAAGACGGTTGTAAACGGAGATGGTGACAAGGTTGTTTTTCTCGAGATATGAGTTGACATCGCAGTTGGGCTCGTTGAGCAGGTCGTACATCGCAACAGTCGGATTGCCGTTGAAGCGCTCCGCCACAGCGACCCACAGCTCTATCGTCAGCTTTCTCCATTCCTCGGCCTGCTTCGTCAGCTTGAACAGACCGCAGTCGCCGACCTTGCCGCAGTGATCCTTGTTGCTCTGATATCCGGGCGCACCGTGGAGATCGAGAATAACATAGAGTCCGCGCTTTGAGCACTCGGAAACGACCCAGTCGAGGCGGCTGAAATCCCATTCGCCGTTTTCGTCAAGGATCTTAGTGCCCTTGTCGTCATAGTAGAAGTTGCGGAACCAGAACGGAACGCGCACGCAGTTGAAGCCGAGCTCAGCTATTTTGTCGAGGTCATATTCGGTTATCCAGTTGTCTTCGTAGATATTGATGAGCTCATACGCTTTCTCAACGCCGAAACGCTCGGTGAGGGTGTTGAGGGTCGAGATGTTGTCCTCGGAGTTCGAGATGGGGGACATCCATGTCTCGTGGATGAGCCATGTGCCGAGGTTCACGCCGCGCAGAACAACTTCCTCGCCGCGCTTGTTGTAGATTTTTTTGCCCTTTGTGTGCAGCATATCTTCGTCGGTTATCGCGCCGCGCTTTTCGGCGGTCTTTTCGCCGTTGTCGGCGTATACCGGCAGACACACCGCGCTTATCATGAGCACAAGGCACAGCAGTGCGCTGAACACTCTTGAAAGTGTGCTTTTTTTCATTTTCTTATCCTCCTAAAAAATGAAATGTCTTCGGTTTTATAATATCATCTTTGACCGGATTTTACAATAGTGAACATCGAATATTTCCAAGTTTATATATTGTTTATATCTGTACCGATTGAAAATGCAAGGCATTGTCAACAAAAAAATCTGCAAACATTGATGAAAACGCCGAAATTCCTCAAAAGCCTTGCCTTATCCCGGCTGTTTGTATATACTAAAATAAAGTTAGTAATTAAAAGGAGAAAATTATGGAGCGTATAGTTACCGAAAAAAGAAGCTTTGTCGATGAATACGGCAGAGAGCGTATATTCTACGGTGTCAATATCGTGGATAAGCGCAAGGACAGCGAGGACAACAAGTTCGGCTTCAATATCGACGATAAGCTGCTCGACGAGATGACCGCACGCGGACTCAATCTTATCCGCCTGGGCACCACGTGGAGCATGATCGAACCTGAGCCCGGCAGCTACAACGACGAGTATCTCGACGATATGTACCGTATTTTCGATCTCTGCGCCGCTCACGGTGTCTATATACTCTTTGATATGCATCAGGATCTCTATTCTCCGCGCTGCTACGGAGACGGAGCGCCCGATTGGGCGACCATAACCGACCAGTACGATCCCAAAGAGCCCAAGCTTGTCTGGGCGGCAGGATATTTTTGGGGTAAGGCGACTCAGCGCGCGTTCGATAATTTCTGGAACAACCGCGAATATAACGGCAGGGGTCTTATCGATTATTTTGCCGCCATGTGGCAGCACGTCGCGGCTCGCTTTGCGGATCATCCCGCGCTCTTCGGCTTCGATATGCTCAACGAGCCTTTCCTCGGCTCGGACGGCGGCAAGCTCTTCAAGAAGCTCATCTCCACCGCTGTCGGCACTGTTATCGGCGACAAGCGCGTCAAGTGCTTCAAGCTCGTCGGCGATTTCCTCAACAAACAGAGACGCGACGAGGTCAAATACCTCGAGCAGATAACCGGCGATGTCCTCAAGGATGTCACGCGTAAGGCCGGATACGAATATGTCAGAAAGTTCGATATCGAGAAGTATTCTCCGTTCATCAACAAAGTTTCAACCGCTATCCGCGAAGTTACCGACAAGGGTATACTCGTTATGGAGAACTGCTATTGGTCGAACACCTGCATCCCGTGCTCGACTCCTGCGATAGAAGTCAACGGCGAGCGCGAGAAGAACTTCTGCTTCACTCCTCACGGCTATGATTTCATGGTCGATACTCCGCAGTATAAGTATGCGAGCAACGACAGAGCCAGAGCCATATTTGAGGAACACGTCAGAACTCAGGACAGACTCGATGCACCCGTGCTCGTAGGCGAATGGGGCGGCTTCGGCGGCGAGGGCGAGGATTGGCTCCCGCATATCGAGTTCCTCGTCAACTTCTTCGAACAGCACAAGTGGGGCTTCACTTATTGGCACTATGTTGACGATATGTTCAACAGCCCGCTGATGAAAGTCCTCAGCCGTCCTTATCCCGTCGCTGTCAGCGGCAGACTCATTTCATACGGCTTCGATCAGTCTACCCAGGAGTTCAACCTCAGCTACGAGGGCGACGGCGAGTGCGCCGCTCCGACGGAGATTTATATACATAAGCCCGCAAAGACCGTTGAGGGCTGCGAGTATGAGCTCGAATCTGTCGGCGAAAACGGCGCGGCAAAGCTTGTTGTCAAGCCCGTCTCCGGCACTGTCAATGTTAAAATAACCTTTTAAAACGTGATATAACAATAAAAGCTGTCGGTTTTCCCGGCAGCTTTTGTCGTTATTCAGTTCTGTTCGTCTCCGAACTTGTCCTCATATGCCTTGATGCACTTGCTGACTATATCTATCGCAACGTCGCGCCCGCAGAGCTCTTTGACTATCGTCTCCTTGCCCTCGAGCATTTTATATACGCTGAAGAAGTGCATTATCTCGTCGAGAATGTGTCTCGGCAGGCTGTTGACATCTCTGTATGCGTTGTAGTTCGGGTCGCGGTCGGGGATGGCGATTATCTTCTCGTCGATAGACTGGCTGTCGATCATCTTGATAACGCCTATCGGATAGCATTTTACGAGCGTCATCGGCAGTATCGCCTCGCTGCACAGCACGAGAACATCGAGCGGGTCGTTGTCGTCGGCATATGTGCGGGGGATGAAGCCGTAGTTGGCGGGGTAGTGGGTCGAGGTATAGAGAACGCGGTCAAGCTTGAGCATGCCGGTCTCCTTGTCCATCTCGTATTTGTTCTTGCCGCCCTTGGATATCTCAATGCAGGCGACAAAGTCGTCGCTCTTTATTCTCTCCGGAGCTATGTCGTGCCATATGTTCATCATGGTTCTTTTCCTCCTGTCCTTTCTTTTTATTATATATCCTGCGCGGCTTCAAATCAATATTATAATGATAATTTGCCTCGCTTTTGAATCCGTCTTGAAAAAAGCGGAGCGATATAATATAATATCGGAGGAACGGAGTGAGGTTTTTGAAAAAAAGCGGAAAATATGATTTGCAGAAACTGAAAAAGGATGCCCTCGGCTCGCTGACCGCAGTCGGCTGGATATTCCCGCTCGCGCTCGCCTTCGGCAGCAATTCGCCGTTCGGCGCG
The DNA here is from genome assembly GCA_002438685.1 of Ruminococcaceae bacterium UBA6392. Classification (GTDB taxonomy): domain Bacteria; phylum Bacillota; class Clostridia; order Oscillospirales; family Acutalibacteraceae; genus CAG-177. Next base: position 15,480 of record DJQG01000027.1, read on the forward strand.
GCGGCGGGACTTGTCGGCGCAATAGCGGCGTGCATTATAGGCTCGGGCAGCCCGAACAGGATCCCGACGCCTCATGTCGAGGTGTTCGCGATACTTATCTATGCGGCGAATACGATCGGCGTCCCCGGCGCGATGCTCTCCTGCATTATTGCGGGTATGCTCCTGCTCTTTGTCGCAACTATTCAGTTCAATAAATCTTTCTTCAAGATACCTCCCGCGGCTCTCGGCGCGGTAACTTTTATTGTCGCCGCCGTGCTGTGCATAATTCAGGTCAATTACTATTTCGGCATAGGCGTCCCGGCGGGCTCCGCTTTTGATACCCTTGTCGCTTATCGCTCATACGGCTTTCACTCCAATTGGCGCGGCGTGCTCTACGGCACGATAACCCTCGTCGTAATGATAACCTATCCGATAAAGTTCAAAAAACTCAGCCGCAAAGTGCCCGCACCCGCCGTCGCACTTGTGCTGACTACCGTGCTCAACCTCTTCCTCAATCCCGTCGCGGAGCGCACCGCCATAGACGAGGTCGGCAGTTTTGCTTCTACGCCGAGCTTCCTGCTTGTCGGCGATATCAGCATTTTTGATGTCACTCCCGAGAAGCTTCTCCCGTCGTTTATATATGCGTGGGCGCTTGTGGTCGTCCTTGTCGCCGATACGCTGATGAAAGAAAATCAGCTCTCGGTCGTCCGCAGCTCGCTCGCGTTTAAGGGCTTAAGATCGATAATCTGCCCGGTGTGCGACGGAATGACGGTCGGCGATGAAAGCTCCGAGGGCGAGACCCGAATGACCGGAATCTTTGCCGCTGTTATTATGATTGTGTTCTCGATTCTTGCCCATCCCGTGATAATGCGTGTGCCGACTGCGACTCTCGCCGTTATAATCATCTGTACTGCGTGGAAGAAAGTCCGCTTCAAAGTTATCAAAACAGCGTTCAAGAGCAGCAAAAAGGTGTTTGCCATATTGCTCTTCGCCGCAATGGTCGTGGTTGGTATCTTCTGGGATATGGTCGTCGTTATCGATATAGTCTCAATAGGCGCGCTCATCTATTGCTTCGACCGCCGCCGCAAGGTCAGAAAGAAAGCCGAACGCCTTGCAGATATGCGCGAAAAGTCTGAATAAAATAATAAAATTAAAGCATCCGTGATTTTTTTCATCGCGGATGCTTTTTCCTATTCACTCAGCGGCAGTGTAACCGTTATGCGCGTGCCCTTGTTCTCCTCGCTCTCTATAGAGACCGTGCCGCCGTGATACTGCACTGCGTGCTTGACTATCGACAGTCCGAGACCCGTGCCGCCGGTCGCCTTTGAATGGCTCTTGTCAACCCGGTAAAACCGCTCGAAAATCCTTGCCTGATGCTTCGGCGCTATGCCTATTCCCGTGTCCGAAACAGTGAGCTTCGCCGCGCCGCCGACACTATCTATATTTATGTCAACCTGTCCGCCCTCGCGGTTATATTTTATCGCGTTGTCGCAGAGGTTGTATATCACTTCGTAGAGCAGTCTGGGAACGCCGAAAACATATGCTTCGTTTCCGCCGACAGTAAGCGTTACGTCTTTCTTCTTTGCCGCGTCTCCGAGGTCTTCTGTAATCTCCTGTGACAGCGAGAGAAGTCCTATTTTTTCGTGCGGCATCTCGTCGCCCTCGTCGAGCTGTGAGAGTCTGATTATATCATTTATAAGATTGACGAGCCTCTGCGCCTCCGAGCGTATGTGCCCGACAAATCGCGGCATATCCTCGTCCCTGACCATTCCGTTTTCGATAAGCTCCGCGCTCCCGATTATGCCTTGGAGAGGGGTTTTCAGCTCGTGCGAGACGTTCGCTGTGAACTCGCGCCGCATCTTTTCGGCGTTCTGCTGTTCCGTCATGTCGAAGAACAAAACAACTGATCCGCGCGCCGAGCCGCCAGACTCAATTCGGCTGATGTCGAATTGATATATTCTACCGCTGTATTTTGTGCGCGTCTCGCTGTGTCCGCTCTCTTCGGCGCGCTTTATCGCGGCGGATATCTCGCAGCTGCGGTCTATCGAAACAAAATCCTTGCCGATGCATTCTTCGTCCGCTTCAAACAGTCTGCACGCGGCGGGGTTTATGCTCAGTATCTTTCCGTCGTTGTCGAGGAGCACAAGCCCCTCTTTCATGTTGTCCGTTATCTGCGTGAACTCGTCCGTCTTTTTCTGCAGAGCTTTTATTTGTTCTTTTATCTGCTCGTGCTGGCGGTTTATCCTGCTGAGCAGGGGAGCGATTTCGTCATACGTTTTGTTTTCGAGCGGGTGCTCGAGGTCGAGCGAGTTGAGCGGCTCAACTATCTTTTTTGAAAGCCGCGCCGCAATGACCGCCGAGATTATCAGCGCGGCGACCATAACTATAAGTATCGGCTGCATCGCCTCAAAGACGAGCACGCCTATAGTCTCGCGGCTCGATGAAATCCTGAGAACATTGCCGTCGGCGAGCTTCTTTGCAATGTATGTCGTCTTTTTGAGCAGGGTGGAGGAGTAGCGCGTGCTGTGACCCTCGCCCGTTTCAAGAGCTTCCTTTATCTCTTCTCTGTCCGCGTGGTTTGCGAGCGTATCGGCATCCTCGCATGTGTCGTATATCACCTTGCCGTCCGCGCTTATCAGCGAAAGACGGAATCTGTCGGTTTTTATGGATTCGAGATATCCGCTTCCACTCATATCTACCGCCGCGGCGGCGAGATTGAGCTCGTCTCTCATCTGATTTTCAAATTCGTTGCTGTAGTATTCGTACAGGCACCCTGTGATTATAGCGAGCGACGCTAAGAGCACGCAGAACGCCGCGAAGAAAATCGATCTGAAAATCCGCTTTGTCATTTGCCGGCCTCCAGACGGTAGCCGACTCCGCGAACCGTCTTTATCATCTCACCGAATCTGCCGAGCTTCTGGCGCAGCGTGCGTATGTGCATATCAACCGTGCGTGTCTCGCCGCAGTAGTCGGTGCCCCACACGTCCGCCATGAGCTGGTCGCGTGAAAACGCCGTGCCGGGATGCGAGAGGAACAGGCGCAGCAGCTCGAATTCCTTGTATGTCAGCGCGACGCTTTCGCCATCCGCCGTGACGGTGCGGCTCTCTTCATCGAGGACAAGTCCGCCGCAGCGAAGCTGGGATACGCTCTTCGTGCCGCAGCGGCGCAGCACCGCCTTGACACACGAGACAAGCTCCATCACGCCGAACGGCTTCGTCAGGTAGTAGTCGGCGCCGAGGTCGAGTCCGGTTATCTTGTCGTATTCGGTGTCCTTTGCTGTCGCCATAACAACGGGAATGTCGCACAGCTCCGAAGACGCTTTCATTCTGCGCAGAAGATCGATGCCGCTGATGCCGGGCAGCATAACATCGATAACCGCAAGCTCCGGCTTCTCGCCGCCGTTCAAAGCCTCCCAGAACGAAGTTCCGTCCTCGAAGCCCCTGGCTTCTATTCCTGTCGATTGCAGTGCATAAACCTCAATGTCGCGGATGCTCGCGTCGTCCTCAACGCACCAGATCATAAGTTAATCCTCCTTGTGCTCTCCCGTTACCGAAAATATGACCCATTCGGCAAGGTTGGTCGCGTGGTCGCCTATGCGTTCAAAGTATTTGGCTATCATAAGAAGGTCGAGTATGTATTCGCCGTCCGACGGGTCGTTGGCTATCCTTGAGATAAGCTTTTTCTTGACCTCGTCGAAATATGTGTCCACTGTGTCGTCCTGACTTATGACATCCTGCGCTAATATTGTATCACATTTTACGTATGCATCAATACTTTGTGTTACCATTTTTATAACGGAATGCGCCATATTTACAAGAAGTCCTCCGCTTTCGTCGCCGCGTCCGCCGAGAAAGGTGATTATTTCCGCTATGTCCTCTGCCTGGTCACCGATGCGTTCCATGTCGGTTATCATTTTGAGCGCGGCGGATATCTGGCGCAGATCGCGCGCAACGGGCTGTTGCTGGAGAAGCAGCTTTAAGCACAGCGACTCTATCGTTCTCTCTTTTTCGTCTATCTCGCTGTCAAAAGGGGAAACTTTGGAAGCGGCGGCGGAGTCTCCGCTTTCCAGAGCGTCTGCGGCGAGAGAGATAACCTTTTCGCACAGCGCGCCCATCTCTATCATTTCTCTGTTGAGCAGCGCAAGCTGTTCGTCAAATCTGCTTCTCATTATCCAAACCTCCCGGTTATATAGTCTTCTGTGCGCTTGTCCTTCGGCTGAGAGAATATTTCGTTCGTGGCTCCGCACTCTATCAGCTCGCCGAGCAGGAAAAACGCAGTGTTATCCGATATTCTGACTGCCTGCTGCATGTTGTGGGTCACTATGATTATGGTGTATTTTTCCTTGAGATTTATGGCTAGCTCCTCTATTTTGGAGGTCGATATCGGGTCAAGAGCGCTCGTGGGCTCGTCCATGAGCAGTACCTCCGGCTCGACCGCGAGCGCACGAGCAATGCACAGCCGCTGCTGCTGACCGCCGGAAAGCCCGAGAGCATTCTTTTTGAGACGGTCTTTTACCTCGTCCCATATCGCCGCTCCGCGCAGGGACTGCTCAACTATCTCGTCAAGCTTCGCTTTTGATCTTATTCCGTGCGTGCGCGGTCCGTAGGCAACATTGTCGTATATGCTCATGGGAAACGGGTTCGGCTTTTGAAAAACCATGCCGATCTGCCGCCGAAGCTCGCTGACATCGACAGACTGCGAAAAGATATCTTCTCCGTTGTATCTGACATCTCCGGTTATTTTTACTCCCGAAATAAGATCGTTCATTCTGTCAAGTGTTTTTAAAAATGTGGACTTTCCGCAGCCCGAGGGACCGATGAGTGCTGTTATGCTGTTTCTTTCAATCTCTATATTTATATCTTTGAGCGCCTGATGCTCGCCGTACCAGAGATTTAAATTGCCGACGGAAATTATACTGTTGTCTTTCATATCTTTCTCCTTTATATCTGCTTGCGCTTTTTGAAGCAGCGCGAGACAAGTGAGGCAGAGAGGTTTATAAGCACTGTCATCGCCATGAGTATCGCCGCTATGGCGAATGCTGTTGCGAAATCTCCCTGCTCCTTGGCGTAGACATACAGCGCCACCGTGAGCGTTGAACCCGCGCTGTTGAGCCCGTCAAAAAAGTTGTTGAGCGTGTGCGCAAAGCCCGCCGTGAACAGCAGAGCCGCCGACTCTCCGACGATACGTCCTACCGAAAGAATGCAGCCTGTCACTATGCCGTCGATGCAGCCGGGAAGAACGACGGTTCTTATCGTTCTCCATTTTCCCGCTCCAAGCCCGAAAGCCCCCTCGCGGTAGCTCTGCGGAACGGTTTTCAGGCTCTCCTGAGTTGTGCGCATGACCGTCGGCAGATTCATGATAACAAGTGTCAGCGCGCCCGCCATAAGCGATGTTTTCATGCCCATAAACTGGCAGAAGAAAAGCATGCCGACAAGACCATATATTATGGACGGAATACCCGAGAGCGTTTCCGCCGCGTATTCTATCGCTTTTTTAATCGCGTCTTTAGTATAAAGTCCGTTTAATATATCCGAATCGACAGCTTTTCCGTCTTCGATGTAGGCTTCCGTCATATTTTCCGCTTTAAGAGAATTATCTTCGTTTTGAATAACCACTTTTATTGGAATATTATATT
>DJQG01000112.1 GCA_002438685.1 Ruminococcaceae bacterium UBA6392
TTTTGATTTTATTTTTCTCGGTGTGGGCAATATTTAAAGTATAGTTTGCGCCTCGTCAGTTCATGACAGGCTCATATTATACCGCATATATCAGCAAAAATCAAACCGTCAGCAATACTTACAATATTTTCAAGCCGGATGTTTTCCAAATTGCTATTGACAAAGTGCATACGAAAGAGTAGAATAGCTGTCGAAATTTAATATTTCCTTATTGAGAGCGGCTGAGGGAACAGGCCCTGCGAAGCCCGGCAACCTGATTATTCAAGGTGCTAAATCCTGCGGTGCAGACCGGAAGATAAGGCCGGCGGCGGAGAGATCCGTATCGCCCAGAAGTGCTTAGCGGTTTCGCCGAGCGCTTTTTTTATTTGTCAGAAGGAGGACAAAAACATGGCAAACTACTTTTTCACATCCGAATCCGTAACGGGCGGACATCCCGATAAGATCTGCGACCAGATCTCCGACGCAGTCCTTGACGCTATCCTTGCCGAGGACAAGAACGGCAGAGTTGCCTGCGAGTGCTGCTGCACGACCGGCATGGTCATGATAATGGGCGAGATAACCACGAGCGCGAAGATAGACATCCCCTCGATAGCGCGCCGGGTCATCTGCGACATCGGCTATGACAGCCCCGAAAAGGGCTTTGACGGCCACACCTGCGCTATACTTACAACTATAGACAAGCAGTCCCCCGACATCGCCCTCGGCGTTGACCGTCAGGGCGCGGGCGACCAGGGCATGATGTTCGGCTATGCGTGCCGCGAGACTCCGGAGCTTATGCCCCTGCCCATCTCGCTCGCCCACAAGCTCGCCGCTCAGCTGACGAAAGTCTGCGCGGACGGCACTCTCCCCTATCTCAGACCCGACGGAAAGACTCAGGTCACGGTCGAATATGCCGAGGACGGCACTCCCGTAAGAATCGACGCTATTGTCGTATCCTCTCAGCACGCCGCATATATCGAGACCGAGACGCTCCGCCGCGACATTGAAAAGAATGTTATCCGCGAAATTATACCCGCAGATATGATGGACGACAAGACCAAGATATTTATTAACCCCACCGGACGCTTTGTCACCGGCGGTCCTCAGGGCGACAGCGGTCTCACCGGCAGAAAGATAATCGTTGACACCTACGGCGGATATTCACGCCACGGCGGCGGCGCATTCTCCGGCAAGGACCCGACAAAGGTCGACCGCTCCGCAGCATATGCCGCAAGATACATGGCGAAAAACATCGTCGCCGCAGGTCTTGCAGACAAGTGCGAGGTTGAGATAGCATACGCCATCGGCGTTGACGAGCCCGTCTCCGTCTTTGTTGACAGCTTCGGCACCGGCATCATCCCCGATTCCGAGATTGCCGCCGCCGCGAACGAGGTCTTTGATCTCCGCCCGGCTTCGATAATCAAGGAGCTTGACCTCCGTCGCCCGATCTACCGCCAGGTAGCCGCCCTCGGTCATGTCGGCAGAACCGATATCGACCTGCCCTGGGAGCACACCGACAAAGTAAACGCCCTCAAGGGAGCCGCAGGCATAAAATAAGATATATTTAAAATGTATTAATTTATGTATAGCAAACCGCCGCAGGGAAAAATCCTTGCGGCGGTTGATTTTTATTTTTTATCCCCTGCAGCTGTCCTTGCCGCATTTTTTGCAATGCAGATGACTCCTGTCCGGCGTGAGATAATATTCCGCGCCGCAGTACGGGCAGCGCACTGTGTCCACACCCTTGAACATAGCTATAGACAAAGAAAGAAACACGGCGGCGGCGAGATAGAAGAATATCGCCGAGGTTATCGGCACTATCACGACAAGTATTGTAAACGACGGAACAACAATGCCGAGCACGACAAACACCGCCGTCAACAGCAAGAGCAGCACCGCTGCAACAGGATGTTTCTTCCGCCCGATTATATTGAATTTTTCAAGAGTTTTGATGCGTTCGTCGTTGCTTTTCATTCCGCGCCTCCACACTTTTGCTGACCGTCGGTCACCCTGTGACATTTTTATTATAGCACAAGCAAAATAAGAGTCAATAGTGCAGAACGATATTTTTTAAATTATGATATTATCGGCTAATTTTAAAGTTGAAAGCAAGAGGTCGACACGTCGCTGCCAAGCAAATAAAAAGCCGCCGTTTCCGAACTGAATTTATATCGAATCCGGCTTTCGTTCGAACCCCTCAGTCACTTCGTGACAGCTCCCCTGCAGGGGAGCCTATGGGAACCGAGCAATGCTTTTTATTTAAGAGCCGCTTTCAAATTCTTTGCTTTATTTCATAGTCAATATTTTCACAGACTTCGTCAAAAGATGTATTAATCTCATAATTAGAAAAGCGAAGCACTTTTATCCCCTGTTTTTCAAGAATCTCGGTACGCCTATCATCATATTTTCTGCCGTCATCTTCATAGTGCTGAGAACCGTCTATCTCAATTGCTATTTTCGCGCGGTTGCAATAAAAGTCCAGAATATAGTTGCCGACAACTTTTTGCCGCTGAAATTTCAGCGGATATTCCCGCAAAAAATCATACCATAAGTGATTTTCCTGCGGTGTCGAACACTTTCGTAATTCTTTCGCCCGTGAAACCAATTTGCCGTTATATTTTATCATTTTAGCTTTCTCCGTTTCATAGGCTCCCCTGCAGGGGAGCTGGATTTGCGAAGCAAAGACTGAGGGGTTAGCCCGCTCGGTCAAAAAATAGAATAATAAATTTTTTAAAGCCCTGTTTTACAGCCTCTGAGCAAGCTCGGCGATATCGGTTATCTCGGAGCTCAGTTCAATAAGATATTTTCGCGTATCTTCATCGCACAGGAGGTATTCGCCGGCGCGGCGCACGGCTCTGTAAAAACAACGGTCGATTTTCTCCGGGCAGCGAAACAGCGGGCACATACCCGCGCGCGGGTCGGGCACGGGCACTATAACAATTTCATTTTCGCGATCGACCGCGAGCGGAAACAGCGGGAATATCCTGCACGCAAGCGGTCTTTTGCGTCTGTCGCAGCCGCCGCGGCAGACGATTACAGGCTCGCCGAAGTTGCCCTCGGAAGCATTTATTTCAAAATCGACGCTGCTTTCGAGCAGCTCTTTTTCGCCCGGGAACAGACCCATGCCGTCATTGTCACCGCCGGAGCAGCAGCGCGCCGAGCAGAGCTTTCCGCAATTAAAAGGCTTGAGCGGGGTTATATTTTCAAGCTCATCGAGCGCCTTTTGCAGCCCGCTTTTGAAGTTATTTTTCATATATCTATCCCTCCGAGCACTTCGCCGACCTTGCCGCAGATCAATAGATCGGCTCGCGAATCCGCCGAAGTCGGGCTCATATTTATAACTACGAGATGTTTGCCGCTAAAGTAGTTCACAAGTCCCGCCGCAGGATAGACAACCATGCTCGTCCCCGCGATTATCAGCGTGTCGGCTGAGGCTATCGCGCTGACCGCGCCGCGCACCGTTTCGTCGTCAAGAGCCTCTTCATAGAGCACGACATCGGGCTTTATCACCCCGCCGCAGGCGCAGTGCGGCACGCCCTCGCTGTTTATCATATAGTCAATATCAAAGCTCCTGCCGCACCGCGTGCAGTAGTTTCTGAGCACACTGCCGTGCAGTTCAAAAACATTTTTGCTCCCCGCCGCCTGATGCAGACCGTCTATGTTCTGGGTCACGACAGCCGAGAGTATGCCCTTTTCTTCAAGCTCGGCGAGCTTTTTATGCGCGGCGTTCGGCTTTGCCGAGACGGCATATGAAAGTATTTTGTCGCGATAGAATCTGTAGAAATCCTCCGTCCTGCGCTCGAAGAAAGTGTGGCTGAGCATCTGCTCGGGCGGGTAGTCATATTTCTGATTATACAGTCCGTCAACGCTTCTGAAATCCGGTATCCCGCTCTCCGTTGAAACGCCCGCTCCGCCGAAAAACACGAGCGAGTGGGACTGCGATATTATCTGCGAAAGTTCGTTTTTCATCTGTATCACTCCGTTTCTGTCGATATAATTATACCATTTTTCGCACGAAATCAAAAATATTTTTTACAGATGCGGTTCGGAAAATCCACAGCATTTTTATAGAGATTCAACAAACTTCGGATTTTTCGGGATTTTTTTGAGATTTTCTATTTACAAACGCTTTTCATGCTGTTATCATAGGGACAACAAGACAGTGAGGTCATCATTATGAAGCTTTCAGCAAAACTGACAGCTAAATATTTTCCCTATTACTTTAGCTTTACCTACTTTTACGGTAAGGCTTATTTGCGTTTGACCGCAGACAGGGAAATGACAGCACCGAGCCGCGCTTAAGGCGCACAGCACTTGGCAATCTCCCCCGCAGTTGAACGCTGCGGGGTTTTTTATTTTACAAATTTTCACCGGAGGGAAAAACAATGGTAGTTATTCTTAGAGAAAATTACAACGAAGAGCAGCGCGACAATCTTGTGAACTGGCTTGAAAGCCTCGGTATCACGGTTCACAGCAGCCTCGGCGAGCACAACACCGTGCTCGGACTCGTCGGCGACACATCTGGAATTGACATCGACCTTATCAAGGCTCTCGATATCGTCGAGGATGTCAAGAGAATCCAGGAGCCATACAAGAACGCGAACAGAAAGTTCCACCCCGAGGATACGGTAGTCGTCATCGACGAAGAAAAAGATATCAAAATCGGCGGCGGCAACTTCCAGATTATCGCGGGTCCCTGCTCAGTTGAATCGGAAGAACAGGTATGCGGCATCGCGCAGGCGGTTCAGAAGTCCGGCGCAACGCTGCTTCGCGGCGGCGCGTTCAAACCCCGCACCTCGCCCTACGCTTTCCAGGGACTGCGCGCAGAAGGTCTCAAGCTCCTGCTCGAGGCAAAGAAGCTGACCGGCATGCCGATAGTTACCGAAATCATGGATCTGTCTCAGCTGCCGCTGTTCGACGATGTAGATGTCATTCAAGTCGGCGCGCGCAACATGCAGAACTTCGAGCTCTTAAAGCAGCTCGGTCATATCAACAAGCCCATACTTCTCAAGCGCGGACTTGCGAGCACTCTGCAGGAGCTGCTGATGAGCGCCGAATACATCATGGCGGGCGGCAACATGAATGTTATCCTCTGCGAGCGCGGAATCAGAACATTCGAGACTTACACCAGAAATACCCTCGATGTTTCAGCCGTTCCCTCTGTCAAAACCCTCTCGCATCTGCCGATAATCGTCGACCCCAGCCACGCGACCGGCATCTCAAAGCTTGTAAAGCCCATGGCCTTTGCAGCCACCGCCGCCGGAGCGGACGGACTTATTATTGAAGTCCACAACGACCCCGAGCACGCGCTCTGCGACGGTCCGCAGTCGCTGACCCCCGAGGCGTTCGACGATGTGGTCAAGGGCGTCAACAACATCCGCCCGTTCGCATATAAAATGTAAGGTTGCCAACAGTCTGTTGAAAGGATATAATAATTATGAAAACAGCAGTTATAGGTCTCGGACTCATAGGCGGTTCAATGGCTAAGGCGTTCAAAGACAACACAGACAGCGAAGTTTACGGTCTTGATATAAACGAGAGCGTTATGCTCAAGGCGAAGCTCGTCGGCGCGATAGACGGCGAACTGACTGACGATATCCTCGCGCAGTGCGACAGAGTTATAATCGCGCTCTATCCCGAATCAACGGTCGAATTTCTTCAGAGCAAGGCGGATATAATCAAAAAAGGCGCGGTCGTTATAGACTGCTCCGGTGTAAAGCGATATGTCTTTACACCCGCCCATGAGCTTGCAAAAGCTCACGGCTTTGAATTCATCGGCGGACACCCGATGGCGGGCGTCGAGAGATGGGGATTCGACAGCTCGTTCGGTATGCTGTTCAACAACGCTTCGATGATCCTGACCCCCGACGGCGGCACGGACATCGCACTGCTGCACGAGATAAAGCAGATGTTCCTCTCGATAGGCTTCGGCAGCATCACCGTTGTTTCTCCCGAACAGCACGACAGGATCATCGCCTACACTTCTCAGCTCGCGCACGTCGTTGCAAGCGCATATATCAAGAGCCCGACCGCACTCGAACACACAGGCATGAGCGCGGGCAGCTACAGAGACATGACGCGCGTCGCGTCGCTCAACTCCAACATGTGGAGCGAGCTGTTCCTCGAAAACGGCGACAATCTTTTGAACGAAATAGATAATATTATAAATAATCTGACAGAATACCGCGACGCGATAGCATCAAACGACAGGGTGAAGCTCGAAGCCCTGCTCGAGGACGGCACGAAGAGAAAAGCCATCTGCGGATAAAAAACAGGAGTGAAGACCATGCAGACCGTAAAAGTCAGGGCATCGACCAAATACGATGTGCTCATTGAGCGCGGGATATTGAAAAGAGCCGGAGAGCTTATAAAAAAACACACGGGCGCCGACAGAGCTTTGCTGATAACCGACCGCACGGTGGACGGGCTATATTCAAAAACCGCGCTCGAGTCGCTGAAAAGCGCGGGGATAAGCTGCGAAAAGTTCGTCTTTGAGGACGGTGAGGAGCACAAGAGCCTCAAAACAGTCGGCGACATTCTCTCGTTCGCGGCGCAGCTCAGCCTCAACCGGAGCGATATATTCATAGCTCTGGGCGGCGGAATAGTCGGCGACGTAACGGGATTTGCGGCGAGCGTGTATCTGCGCGGAGTCAGATTCGTCCAGATACCGACAACGCTTTTGGCGGCGGTCGATTCCTCGGTCGGCGGCAAGACGGGAGTCAATCTCCCCGAGGGCAAAAACCTCGCCGGAGCATTTCATCAGCCGTCGCTCGTTTTGTGCGACCCCGACTGCTTCGACACGCTGAGTGATTCGCTCTTTGCCGACGGCGCGGCGGAGAGCATAAAATACGGCATAATCTCCGACGAAAGTCTCTTTGAAATTTTCGAGTCGGGCGATGTAAAGGGCAATATCGAAAGCATCGTGCGCCGCTGCGTCGAGATAAAGAGCGACATAGTCTCGCGCGACGAATTTGACACGGGCGAGCGGCAGAAGCTCAATCTCGGGCATACGCTCGGGCACGCGATAGAGCGCTGCAGCGATTTTGCTGTTTCACACGGTCACGCGGTGGCGATAGGCACGGTTCGCGCCTGCATCGCGGCGCAGAAGCTCGGCGTGTGCAAAGATAGCATATCGGAGCGCGTGAAAAAAGTTATGGCGCGAAACGGACTCCCCGTCTCGACCGACATTCCGGTTCACAAGCTTGCGGGAGTCATGCACCGCGACAAAAAATGCAGCTCGGCGGGAATAAATCTCATTCTGCCGACTAAAATCGGCGAGTGCATCCTATATAAGACAAGCCCGGACGCGCTCGAAAGCATATATTCTCTTTGACGGAGGGCGCAATGGATATCAGGATAACACCGGGCAAGCTTCGGGGCACTCTCGAAGCTCCGCCATCGAAGTCGCACGCGCACAGGCTGATGACAGCAGTAGCGCTCGCAGGCAAAAAAAATTCCGAATCGCTCTGCACCTCCGAGGACACGCGCGCAACTTTCCGCTGTCTCAACGAGCTGCACGACGGCTGTATCCTCGACTGCGGCGAGAGCGGAACGACTCTGCGCTTCCTGCTCCCCGTCGCCTCGGCACTCGGAATAAACGCGGAATTCATCGGCCACGGCAGACTGCCGGAGCGTCCGATGTCGGCGCTCAACAATGCACTCAGAGAAAACGGCGCAGTAATTTCCGCTGATAATCTGCCGATAAAAGTCTCGGGGCATCTTCATCCGGGCGTATTCAGAGTCCCCGGCAACATCAGCTCACAGTTCATATCCGGTCTGCTTTTCGCCCTGCCGCTGCTTGACGGCGACAGTGAAATAATAATAGAGGGCAAGCGCGAATCGGTCGGGTATATCGACATGACGCTCGATACGCTCAGAAGCTTTTCTATCAATATAGAAGAGACACCGAGCGGATACAAAATAAAAGGTCCGCAAAAATATACCGTGCCCGACTCCCCCCGCGTTCAGGGCGACTGGTCGAACGCCGCGTTCTTCCTGTGCGCAGGCACGCTCGGCGGAGATACGGATATCACCGGGCTGTCACCCGACAGCCACCAGAGTGACCGCGCGGTTGTGAGTATACTAAAAAACTTCGGCGCGGATGTAAATTGCGGCGATATGATTTCAGTCCGGGGGAACGGACTTCGCGGCATTAAAATAGATATTTCGCAGTGTCCCGATCTCTTCCCGACCCTCGCGGCAACCGCATGTGCGGCTTTGGGCGATACGATTTTTACAAACGCCGCGCGGCTCAGAATAAAAGAGAGCGACCGCATCGAGGCGGTCGAAAAGATGATAAATTCACTCGGCGGTTCGGCCGAAAGCACGGAGGATTCCCTGACCGTCCACGGCACCGGCACACTCCCGGGCGGCGAGGTCGATTCGTTCAACGATCACCGCATCGTCATGGCGGCGGCAGTCGCGGCGTGCATATGCGAGAATCCCGTTATTATACGAGACGCGCAGGCGGTGAACAAATCATATCCTAACTTCTTTGAAGACTACAGAAAACTGGGAGGCAAAGCGGATGTCATCTGAAAACGGACAGAACATAAAGCTCACGGTATTCGGCGAATCGCACGCGAGCGCAGTCGGAGTTGTTATTGAGGGACTGCCTGCGGGCGAAGCGATAGACGAAGAACAGATAATGCAGTTCATGCGCCGCAGAATGGGCGGCAAGGCGTGGAGCACTCCGCGAAAAGAGGAGGACAGACCTGAATTTCTGTGCGGTCTGCTCGGCGGCAGAACCACGGGCGCGGCGCTCTGCGCGATAATACGCAACAGCAACATCCGTCCCGCGGACTACGAAAACATAAAAAATATCCCGCGTCCGTCCCATGCGGACTACCCCGCGTTCGTCAAATACGGCGGCGCGAACGACCGAAGCGGCGGCGGACAGTTTTCCGGCAGGCTGACGGCTCCCCTGTGCGTCGCGGGCGCGATAAGCGAGCAGATACTCGCGCGAAAGGGCATAAAAGTCGCCGCGCACCTCTCGCGTGCGGCGGGCATCGACGACACGCCGTTTGACCCCTGCGACCCGGACAACGGAATTTTTGACAAGCTCAAAACAAAGCTCTTCCCGACTATTGACGACAAGGCGGGCGAAGAGATGACAAAGAAAATAATCGAGGCAAAAGAGTCGCTCGACTCCGTCGGCGGAATAGTCGAATGTGCGGTCACGGGACTCGGCGCGGGGCTCGGCGACCCGATATTCGGCTCGGTCGAGAGCAGGATATCTTCGATGATATTCGGCATCGGCGGCGTGCGCGGGATCGAGTTTGGCGCGGGATTCTCTGCGGCGGACATGACCGGAAGCGTCCACAACGACCCCTACTGCCTCATTGACGACAAGATAAAAACGGTCACGAACAACCACGGCGGCATCATCGGCGGACTCACGAGCGGAATGCCGATAATATTCAGAGCGGCGTTCAAGCCGACCCCGTCGATAGGTCTGCCGCAGAGGAGCGTCGATCTCGACTCGCTCGAAGAGACCCGCCTCGAAGTCAGAGGCAGGCACGACCCGTGCATCGCGGTGCGCGCAGTCCCCTGCGTCGAAGCGGCGGCGGCAGTGACCGTCCTTGATATAGCGCTCGGCAAATAAATTGGCAGTGTAAAGTTAAAATGAA
>DJQG01000024.1:0-2532 GCA_002438685.1 Ruminococcaceae bacterium UBA6392
GCGAAGCGAAATAACCCCTCAGTCTCGGCTCGCGCCGAGCCAGCTCCCCTACAGGGGAGCCCAAATAGATTCTGCGACAAATTGTTTATCCTTCCGTTCAATCACGCCACGCGGTTTCAATAATATATAAAAAGTCCCGGCAGACATTACTGCCGGGATTAGAGTTGCTTTATGGAGACAATGTTTTTACAGTGCCGCTTTTTACCTTTATATCAGCTCGCCCTCGCACCAATCATCGCCGCAGGCGGTGATTTTTACTTTGTGCAGCCCGTGCGTGCAGCCGCTCTTTATTCTGACCGGCGTGTAGTTCGCCGTGTAGCCCTGAACGCTGCCGTCGCGCAGCTTCTCTTCAAACAGCACCTCGACCGTTCTGCCGATTTGTCTCTCCAAAAATTCATGCCGAACCTCGCCCGCCGCCGCGATCATCTCGCGGCTTCTGCGCTCTTTCTCGGCGTTTTCAACGACATCCGGAAACTCTGCCGCCCGCGTGCCGGCTCTGCGTGAATAGGGGAATACGTGAACTTTTTCGAAGCCAATCTTCCTGACGAAATCGCGCGAAATCTCGAAATCTTCTTTTGTCTCGCCCGAGAAGCCGACCATGACATCTGTCGTCAGCGTCGCGTCCTCGAACTCGCTTCTGAGTCTTGTGCAGAGTTCTTCGTATTCGGCGGCGGTGTAGTGGCGGTTCATGCGCTTGAGCGTCTTGTCGCATCCGCTCTGGAGCGATATGTGAAACTGCGGGCAGAGCTTTTTGCATTCCGCCAGCCTTTTTGTAACTTCCGGAGTCATGTGGTCGGGCTCGAGAGAGCCGAGGCGCACGCGCTTTATCCCCTCGAACGAAGCGGCGAGCTCGACCGCGTTGCAGATGCTCGCCCCGCAGTCCGTGCCGTATGCCGAAAGGTTTATGCCGACGAGAACTATCTCCGAAAAGCCTTTCTTTTCGAGCGAGGATATCTCTTCTCTTATGTCCTCGAGCGGCTTCGAGCGCACGCGCCCGCGCGCATACGGAATGACGCAGTAGGAGCAGAAACGGTTGCATCCGTCCTCGATTTTGACCGTAGCCCTCGTGCGCTCGCGAAAATCGTTTATCAGCTCGCCCGAGAATTTTTCGCCGTTTTCATGCTGAGCTATGCGAACGATCCTCTCGCGCGTGCGGAAAAATTCATCGATCATGTCGGGAATCTGCTTGTTCGAGCGGTTGCCGGTGACGATATCCGCCTGGGTGAGCAGACGCGCGTCCTCGGGGAACGCCTGCGGCATGCAGCCCGTGAGCACTATAACGGCGTCCGGATGCAGCTTTCGCAGATGGCGCACATTCTGCCTCGTCTTGCGGTCGCTCTCGGCGGTTACGGTGCAGGAGTTGACTATGTAGACATCAGCCTCTTCACTCGCTCCGACACATTCAAAGCCGCGCTTTATCAGCGCCTGCTCCATCGACTGCGATTCATATTGATTGACCTTGCACCCGAGAGTGCAGAATGCGACCTTCATATCATCACCGCGGCAAAAGCCGCCCTTCCTTTGAGTTTTGCAGTGAAATTATACAGCATTTCGCCCTCTTGTGCAAGTCCGCGGGGCTAAGATGCAGATAATCGGCATATATCTTTAATACTGTTTTTATATCCGCTTTTGATTTTCGGGAGATGATGTTATGAACCGTAAGCTGAAAACATTGCTCTGCGCCGCCCTTGTTCTTCTGCTGATGTTCTCTTGTTGCTGCGTGAGCTTCGCCGACGAGTCGATGCCCGTCGCCGTCAAGGCGAAAGCGGCGGTGCTCATGGATGCGGATTCCGGCAAGGTGCTCATGAGCATGAACGCCGACGAAAAACTTTATCCCGCCTCTGTTACGAAAATAATGACCCTCCTGCTCGTGACCGAAGCGCTCGACAGCGGCAAGATATCGCTCAGCGACACCGTCACCGCCTCCGCCTCTGCCGCTTCAAAGGGTGGCTCGCAGATATGGCTCAAAGAGGGCGAACAGATGACGGTCGACGATCTGCTCAAGGCTACCGCCGTTTATAGCGCGAACGACGCCTGCACGGCTCTGGGGGAGCTGCTCGCGGGCAGCGACGAGGCGTTCACCGCGATGATAAACGAGCGCGCCGGGCAGCTCGGCATGAAGAATACACATTTCGATAACTGCACGGGTCTTGACGACACCACAACGACCCATTTGACTACCGCGATGGATGTCGCGATAATGTCGCGCGAGCTTTTGAAGCACGAGCGCATAATGAACTACACAACCATCTGGATGGACTCCCTGCGCGGCGGCGCAACGGAGCTTGTCAACACGAACAAGTTAGTCAGATTTTATAAAGGCACGACAGGACTCAAGACCGGCACAACGGCAAAGGCAGGATGCTGCGTCTCCGCGAGCGCAAAGCGCGGCAACACTCATCTCATAGCCGTTGTCATGGGCAGCCAGACGAGCGACGACCGCTTCAACGGCGCAAAGGCAATGCTTAACTGGGGCTTTGCAAACTATTCGACCGTCACGCCCGAGATAGACCCGTCGCTGATAACCGATGT